>CAYOIG010000205.1:0-8429 GCA_964403915.1 uncultured Myxococcaceae bacterium | reverse complement strand
GGATCAGCTCGGCCCCCACACCGCAGGCCGCCGCGGCCTGGGTGGGTGTGTATTCGCGGTCGAGCTTCTCGCGCAGGCGCGCGAGCACGGGCCTCACCTCGACACTGCGGCCGTCCGCCAGCCTCGCCTGGTAGCGGCCTGCGAGAGCCGGCAGCCCTTCGAAGCGCAGCGTGCCGCGCGGTGCGGGCGCAATGCGGTGCGCCGCCTCGTCGAAGAAGTAGAGCTGATCTTCGCGGCCGCCGTCCACCTCCTGCGCGCGCAGGTAGCGCCCCGTGTCGCTGCGGACGAGCAGCGCGAGGTCGGTCTGCTCGCGGACGAACGCGGCGTCGAGCAGGCCCTCGGCGAGGATCACCTGACAGATGCCGAGCCAGAGCGCCGCATCGGTTCCGGCCCGGAGCGGCACGTGCACATCGGCGGTGAGCGCCGTCGGGTTGTAGTCGGGTGCGAGTAGAACGATCTCGCTGCCGTTGTACCGCGCCTCGGTGAGAAAGTGGTACATCGGCGGCCCGGTGTAGGAGAGGTTCGAGTTGGTGAGGATGATCAGCTCGGCGTCGAAGAAGTTGTCGGCCGAGTAGCCGAGCTGCATGGTGCCGAAGGTGTGGAAGATGCCCTTCAGGTCATCGCCGATCGCGACGTTCAGATCCGTGACGAGCGCACCGAGCATGAACGCGAGGCGGTGGATGCCCGAGAGCGCCACGGAGCCCGCGTGGATGTGCGGCGCGTCGACGATGACGCTCTGCGCTCCGGCCTCCGCGTGCGCGTCGAGGATCGCGTCGGCCACCAGCGAGAGCGCCTCGTCCCACGAGATCCGCTGCCACCGCCCCTCGCCGCGCGCGCCGGCGCGGCGCATCGGGTAGAGCACGCGATCGGGGCTGACGAGCGCGTGGTGGAAGCCGCAGCCCTTCTGGCAGCCCTGCGGATTGAAGTCGGGATACTCGGGGCCGCACGCCTCGCTCGCGGCGGTCTGCTCCTCGCGCCACACGACGCCATCGCGCGAGAAGACCTTGAACGAGCAGCCGCCCGGGAAACACTGATTGGTGTGGGATCCCCAGGTGACGCTGTCCCAGTGCCACTCGCTCCGGTAGACGTCCTCCCATGCGTCGTAGCCGGGGCCGTTGCCTGCGGCCGGGCCGTCCGCGGCACGTGCGCCGCCGGAAAGGGGCGCCAGGCGCAGCAGCGCGAGGCCGAGCCCGAGGCCGCCGCCGAGCCTAAGGAACGCGCGGCGGCCCAGCATGACGTCGCCCGCTCCGCGCTAGCGCGCTGCGGCCGCTCGCGCGTGGACGCCCGGCGCGCCCGGCGCGAAGCGATCGAGCAGGAAGCGCTCCTGCGGCTTCTCCGACGCCGTCTTCGGAATCTCGTCGACGACCTGCAGGTATTGCGGCACAGACGCCGGGTCGAGCGCCTGTCGACACGCCGAAAAGATCGCCGCCGGATCGAAGCTCGCCGGGTTCGCGGGCACGATCGCCGCGACGACGTCCTTCTCGCCCGGTGCGCCCGAGGCCGCGGGGACGCCGTAGACGAAGACGTCCGAGACGCCCGGCTGCTCGGCGATCACCTTCTCGATCTTGTCGGGCTGCACGAACTCGCCGTCATGACGGATGCCTCCGCCCTTGCGGTAGTCGAAGAAGAACCAGCCCTCGGCGTCGCGGTGGCCCATGTCGCCGCTGCGAAGCCAGCCGCCGAGCGCTTTTGCGCGCGAGGCCTCCTCGTTCTTGAAGTATTCGACGCTGGCGCTGCCGCCGGCCGGCCGGGAGATGACTTCGCCCACGATGAAGGGCGGGCATTCGTCGCCCTGCTCGTCGACGATCTTCATCTCGAGCCCCGGCGCGGGCTTGCCGAAGCTGCCGATCGGGCCCTGCCCGATGGGCTTCATCGCGAGGCCGCCCTCGACCGCGCCGTACCACTCGAAGATCTGCACGCCAAAGCGCTTCTCGAAGTTCTCCCAGATCGCGCGGGGCATGCCGGCGCTGATCACCATGCGCACCGGGTTGTCGCCATCGTTCTCGCGCCGCGGCTCGGCGTAGATCGCCGTCGCCATACCGCCGAGCAGCGAGAACGTGGTGCAGCCGAAGCGGCGGCACACGTCCCACAGCCGCGACTTCGTGAACTTCCGGCTGAAGACGGCCCGCAGGCCCATGTGGAGCGAGGGGCCAAGGGTCACGGCCTGCGCATTGCCGTGGGTGAGCGAGAGCCCGGTGTAGGGGCGCTCGTCGGGCCTGTAGCCGAGGATGAAGCCGAGCAGCGCGAAGCCGCCGAAGCGACCGTTCGGGAAGACCACGCCCTTGGGATCGCCCGTGGTACCCGAGGTGTAGATGATCTGGAGCGGATCCGTGGGGCCGGCCGTGCGGCCTTCGACCAGCGGAACGTCCTTTGCGAGCACCTCACGCAGGGAGGTGACGCCCTTCACGTCGGCGAGCGCCGGGGCGCCCGGCTCCTCGCCGGTTTCGAGGCCGAGCACGAAGCCGAGATCGGGAAGCGAGGGGCGGATCTCCTCCACCGCCGGCAGGCAGTAGTCGGCGGCGACGAGACCGCGGCAGCCCGAGTGGCGGAGGAAGTGGACGAGCTTCTCACCGCGCGTTCGCGGATCGATCGGCACGAAGACGCAGCTCGTCAGCGAGGCCGCGATCATCGTCTCCACGAACTCCGGGTGGTTGCGCATCATGAGACCGAAGCGCCCGCCTCGCTCGAGCCCATGGCCGACCAATGCCGCCGCGATGCGGCTGCCGTTGCGGAGCAGATCCGCGTACGTCCGCACCTCGGGCGGGCCCGCGCCGCGCTCGAAGGTGAGGACGTCGAGGTCCGGCTTCTGCTCGGCGCGCGCGGCCACGAGCCCGGCGAGGATCGTCTCGTCCCGCTTCGCCATGCGCGCTCCTCAGACCGTGAGGATCGTGATGCACATGGCGGCAGCGTCGACGCCGATGTTGCCGCCGCCGTTGTGGGCGAGGGCCACCTTCGCGCCGTCCACCTGCCGCGGCGCCGAGCGACCCTGGAGCTGCTCCGAGAGCTCCACGATCTGCGCGATGCCCGTCGCGCCCACCGGATGCCCCTTGCGCAGCAGACCGCCCGAGGGATTCACCGGCATGCGCCCGCTCAGCCACGTGTCGCCCGAGTCGATCAGCTTGCCGCCGTCTCCCTTGGCGCACATCCCGAGCGACTCGTAGGCCATCAGCTCGGCCGGCGCCGAGGCGTCGTGGCATTCGACCACGTTGATGTCTTCGGGGCCGAGGCCCGCCTGCTCGTAGGCCTCCTTCGCGCAGACCTCGAGCGACCCCGGCTCGTCGATGCCGTGATCCCAGCCCGACCGCAGCACGCTCGCGGCGATGCGAACCGGGCGGCGGATCCCGAGCTCGCGTGCCTTGCGCGGGCTCACGATCACCACCGCTGCGGCGCCGTCGCCGATCGGCGAGCACATCGGCCGCGTGAGCGGGTCGGCGATCATCGGCGCGGCGAGCACCTCTTCGATGCTGAGCGCCTCGCGGAACTGCGCGCGCGGATTGAGGCTGCCGTGCTGCGAGTTCTTCGCCGCGATGGCCGCGAACTGCTCCTTCGTGGTGCCGTAGCGGGCCATGTGCGAGCGCGCCGCGGCGGCGTAGATGTCCATGAACATCGAGCGCTTGGGCGCCTCGGTTTCGCCGGAGGAGAGCTTCGGCTTCGAGGCCTCACCGCTTCGCAGCGCGGCCATGATCCCGGCCAGGGCCTCGACGTCGACCGCGCCCGAGAAGGCCGCAAAGCTCTTGGTCTTGTCGGGGTGGTAGAGCTTCTCGACGCCGAGCGCGAGCACGACGTCGTAGCAGCCGGCCGTCACCATCGCGCTCGCCTGCTGCATTGCCGTGGATGCGCTCGCGCAGGCGTTCTCGACGTTCACGACCGGGATCTTGCCCATGCCGATCGAGCGCAGGATCACCTGGCCGCGGATGCACTCCTGGCCCGTGAGCAGGCCCGCCACCGCATTGCCGACGTAGGCGGCCTCGATGTCGGCCACCGCGAGGCCCGCGTCGGCGAGCGCAGCCTTCACGGCCTCCGCGCCGAGGGCCTTCAGGCCCGTGTCGAGGTGCTTGCCGAAACGCGTCATCCCGACGCCCGCGACGATGGCATCCATTCGCATGAGGAGCCTCCTTGTCTTCTAGCCTTCTAGCTTCCGAGCCGCACGTCAGAGCAGGCCGTGGCCCTTGATTCCGAGCGCCGCCTTGAGGAACTCCAGCTCCGCTTCGCGATACGGATGCGGCGCCGGCGACTGGAACATGCGATCGCGCTCCAGCTCCTTCACGACCTCGGGGCTGCGCGGGAAGGGGTTGCCGAAGCGGTTCATGTGGAACATCTCGGAGAAGGGCTGGCGCGGCCGCTGGCCGCCGGCCTCGGGAGTCTCTGCCGGATAGCCCACGGTCTGGATCAGCAGGATGCGGCAGGTCTCGGGCATGCCGAGCGCCTGGCGGATGCGGTCGACGTTCGGCGAGCTCAGGCAGCAGGTGCCGAGGCCCTGCTCGTAGGCCATGAGCGTCGACTGGGCGATGGCCTGGCCGCCATCCACCTCGCCGAGCCCCGGCTCCTTCATCTTCTCGAGGATGCTCGTGAAGATCGGGATGAGCTGCTTCTCGAGGGCATCGTGCTTGCCTTCGCCCACGCCGAGCGCACCGGCCTTCACCAGCTCGCGCAGCCGATCGGCCTGGTTGTCGACGGCCGTCGTGTCGAGGTACCAGATGATGATCACCGGCGCGCTCCGGATCTGGAAGCCGGCGATCGGCGCCGTGATGGCGTCGAGCGCCTCCTTGGGGGCGCTGTCGCGGAACACGACCACCGCGCGGGTGCTGCCGACGTTGCCCCAATGCGACGCGAGGCGCGCCGCCTCCAGCATGCGCTGGATCTTCTCGGGCTCCACCATGCGGTAGGGCCGCAGGAAGCGCATCGAGCGCCGGTTGCCGATCACCTCACGCAATTCCATTTCGTCTCCTCCAGGGCACGTTCGTTCGAGAGCGCCACGCGCGGTTAGAGCTTCGAAGCGCCCACCAGGCTCAGCAGATCGTTGCAGCCGTCCTCGATCATCGAGGCGCGGGCGTCACGCACCAGCTTTTCGATCGGATACTCGCGCGAGAGGCCGTTCCCGCCGTAGATCTGGAGCGCAGCGCTCGCGGCCTCGAACGCCGTGTTGGTGCAGAAGGTCTTCGATGCGATCGAGTAGTGCACCAGCGGCGGATGCGTCGAGTTGTAGATGTAGACCCGGCGGGCGAGGGCGCGCGCGGCCTCGACCTGGGAGAAGATCTTGAACAGCCGTGCCTTCACGCTCTGGTGCTCGAAGATCGGCCGCCCGCCCTGGATGCGCTCCTTCGCGTAGGCGATGGCGTGCTCGAGCGCCGCGCGTCCGAGGCCGACGAAGATCGTTCCCATCGAGGCGTTGGCGAGGGCCAGCACCATCTCGAGCGCGCCCTTGTAGAGCGGGGCGCCGATGACGGCGTACTCCTCGGGGATGCGCACGTCGTCGAAGAAGATCTCGCCCTGGTTGAGGGCGCGCTGGCCGAGCTTGTCGAGAGGCTTGCCGCGCGAGACGCCCGGCAGATCGAGGGGCACGATGCAGATCGCGCCGCCTTCGAAGCCGTGGCTCGGATCGATGGTGCAGAAGAGGGAGGCCACGGTGGCGATCGAGCCGTTCGAGACCCAGGCCGCCTTCTGGCCCTTGATGATCCAGTGCTTGCCGTCCTTGCGTGCGATGCAGTTCGCGCGCAGCTTGGGATCGTTGAAGGAGGGCTCGGAGACGGCCAGCGTATCGCTGCCGTGGTCGGGCTCCGTGACGGCCCAGCAGCCGATGTCGCGGCTGTCGGGCGCGCAGAAGCGCTCGACGAGCGCCGGGCGACCCGAGAGCCGCGCGAACATCTTGTGGAAGCTCGCAACACCGAGGCTGATGGCGAGGCCCGAGTCTCCCCAGCCCATCTCCTCCGCCACCATCGCTCGCACGCGCGCCTTCTCAATCGGGCTGAGACCCATCTCTTCGCTGTCGAAGAGATCGAGGCCGAGCTCGCGGTGCCGCTCGAAGACCGGCCACAGCGCGGAGCCCTGCGCGATCACGTCCGCCGGATCGTGGAGCTTGTCGAGGGCCTGGCCCGCGGGCCGCATCACCTCGCTTGCGAACTTGTGTACGCTGTCGCGCAGCTCGCGCTCGGTATCGGAGAGGTTGGACTCGATGTCGACGAGCGTCATGGGGGCCTCCAGCGTGGACCGCTAGCGTCGGCGAGAGCACGTCGCGCGGGTATGACCGAGGTCACCCCGCGGCGGCAGGCTAGCGGTAGAGGCCATTCTTCGAGAGCGGAGGTGCAGCATGGCGACGCAGCGCGATCCTGCCCCGGCGCTGCGGCCTGCGCCGCGAGGGCTGCCCGTGGCGGCCCGGCTGCCGCTGCTCGCCCTCGCCATGCTCTCGCTGCTGGCGGCTCTCTGGGGCGGGCTCGGCCGGCTCGGCTTCACCTTCCCGCCACCTGCCGCGGGCCCCATCACCTTCCATGGCCCGCTCATGGTCTCGGCCTTTCTCGGCACACTGATCGGCCTCGAGCGTGCCGTCGGCATCGGCCGCC
Organism: uncultured Myxococcaceae bacterium; assembly: GCA_964403915.1. Taxonomy (GTDB): domain Bacteria; phylum Myxococcota_A; class UBA9160; order UBA9160; family UBA9160; genus MYXO. Next base: position 1,872 of record CAYOIG010000205.1, on the reverse strand, counting down.
GCTGGGCCTACGCCGGGCCGCTCGCGTCGGGCCTCGGGGCCGTGGCGCTGCTCGTCGTGCCCGGCATCGCCGGGCCCCTGCTGTTCGTGCTCGCCGGCCTCGTGCTGGTGGAGGTGCTGCTGCTCGCCTACCGGCTGCAGCCCACCTGGGCCAGCGCGACCATCGCCGCCGGCGCCGCGTGCTGGCCGGTGGGGGGAGGGCTCTTCGCCGCAGGCCGGCCGGTCGCTGCCGTCGTCTCGTGGTGGATCGCCTTCCTCGCGCTCACCATCGCTGGCGAGCGTCTCGAGCTGACGCGCTTTCTCGTCCCCACGCGCCGCGACCGGATTCTCTTTGGCGTCGCGGCGGGCACTCTTCTCGCCGGCGCGCTGCTCTCGGTCGCGAGCGCCGATGCCGGCGTTCGCATTCTCGGTGCCGGCTGCATCGCGCTCGCCGCCTGGCTCGGCGCGAAGGACATCGCGCGCAGAAACCTGCGTCGTGCGGATCTGCTCCGCTTCACGGCCGTGTGCCTGCTCACCGGCTACGTCTGGCTCGCCGCCAGCGGCGTGTGCGCGCTCGTCTTCGGCGCGGTCGCCGCCGGGCCGCACTACGACGCCTGGCTGCACGCCTTCTTCGTCGGCTTCGTGCTCTCCATGATCTTCGGCCACGCGCCGATCATCTTCCCCGCCGTGCTGATGCGGCCCATGCCTTTCCGGCCCCGCTTCTACGCGCACCTCGCGCTGCTGCACGCAACGCTGCTCCTGCGCGTGGTCTCGGACCTCGCGGGCTTCGCCGAGGGCGTGCGCTGGGGCGGCCTCGGCAACGTGCTCGCCGTGCTGCTCTTCGTGGCGAATACGGTGTCGGCGGTGGTGGCGGGGCGGAGGGCCGGGAAGGCCCCCGCCTGAGGGACCCGTGCCTCGGCGATGGGCCTCGGCCCGCGCGCGCGGGTACACTTCGACATAGTGCGGGAAGACCTGCGTAGCGCGTTGGCCGGTGATCCCCGGATCGCGTACGCGCTCGTCTTCGGATCGAGCGCGCGCGGGTCGGCCACTGTGCACTCGGACCTCGACGTCGCCGTGGATCTCTCCGCGGGAGTGCGCCTCACGGCACTCGATCTGGGCGAGCTCGCCGCAAGGCTAGAGGCTGCCAGCGGCCGGCCCGTCGATCTGGTCCTTCTCGAAGCCGCACCGCCTGGGCTGGCCTACCGGATCTTTCGCGACGGTGATCTGATCGTGGTGCGCGACGCCCGTCAGCTGGCCGAGCGCCGGGCGAAGGCGATCCTCGAGTATCTCGACTTTCAGCCGATCGAGGAGCTGTGCGCGCGCGGCGTCCTCGCCGCAGCGGCGCATGGTCGATAGCGCGATCCTCGCCGAGAAGATCGCGTCGGTGCGAGATGCGGTCGCTCGCATCCGCGAGGTGCTGCCGCCGACGTGCGACGCCTTTCGTGCCGACCGCACTGCCCGGGAGATCGTGATCCTGAACCTCTTCGTCGCGCTGCAGGAGTGTCTGGCCCTCGCCGCACACTGGCTATCGGACGCGGGGATGGGCGTGCCTCAAAGCTACGGGCAGGTCTTCCTGCGCCTCGGCGAGCAGGGCATCGTGGACCCTGGCCTCGCGGCGCGGCTGGCCGCAGCATCCGGGCTTCGCAACCTGGTCGCGCACCGATATGGCGCCCTCGATCTGGACCGGATCCACGAGATCGCCTCGACTCGGCTCGAGGATCTCCTGGCGCTCTGCGAGACGCTGGCGCGAAGGGCGAGCCTTCCGTAGCGCGGGGCCGGGCGCCGGTCCGATTGTGAAACTCCTGCACATCCCGACGTTTCGCAGCGTTCTGCCGCGAGCTGCTCCGATACGATCGGGGGGCGGGAGGCCGTCCTACAGCGCTCCGGCTGCAAC
>CAYOIG010000204.1:0-2031 GCA_964403915.1 uncultured Myxococcaceae bacterium | reverse complement strand
CGTCACCTGCAGCGCGCCCGCCTCTTCGTTCCGCGCGCACGCGTCGCGTCGCGTCGGCTGGAATGGCGATGGTTGAATCGCCCCGGGTTCTCCAGAGGCTCTGGGCATCCACCCGATGAGATCGATGGGCGGCGGGTGCGGCAGGAGTTCTTCCGTTGACGCCCCACGACCGTCCCAGTAGGTTCCGCGCGCAAGTCGAAGGCCACGCGCCAGGAGGTGAATCCGTGAGTGCCACCCAGGGATCGGTCGCAGCTCCGTCACGCCTCCGCTGGCGCGCCTCCTAGTCTCCTCGGCGACGAGAAGGCCCCGGATCGGGCTGGCGTGACGCCGGCGCCGCGGCCGTGCCTCGGGCACGTCCGTCGGCTCATCGAACCGATTCCGGCGCGCTGCGTCACGCGCGGCGCGATGGGGCCACGATGTCGAGAACCTACCGCCGTCTTCCCGATGACTTCGGTCGCGAGCGAAGCCGGAACCGGCGCACGGAAGAGGGGTTCCTCTGCCGGCGCTGCCACGAGTTCGCGGATGCGGAGGCGCCGGGTACCGGCCACCGCAATCACTGCCCGCGCTGTCTCTGGAGCGTGCACGTCGACGAGCGCCCGGGCGATCGCGCGTCGCCCTGCGGTGGGGGCATGGAGCCCATCGCCGTCTGGGTGAGGCCCGGTGGCGAGTGGGCCCTCGTGCATCGCTGCGGCACCTGCCATGGCGTGCGCGTGAACCGGATCGCTGGCGACGATTCCGAGGCCGTGTTGCTCTCGCTCGCCGCACGCCCCATGGCCAAGCCGCCCTTTCCGTTGGAGCGCCTTCCGCGGCGGCGGTAGCCGAGCTCCGCGCGCGCAGATCGCCCGCGCCCGGTCGCGTCGAGCTGCGGGTGAAACAGCCGGAGAAGGGCCAGAGTTTGCGCAAGCCTGAACTTCGAATCGGATTTCCTCCAACTCGATTCCATCTCGATCGCGACGAAGGCCGGGTTCCGATGGGCCGGTACGGCCAGGTTCGCGGGGTGGCATCGAGGTCGTGAAAAATGAGAGCCACTGGCCGACGCCGTGGTCGGCGCCTGGTATTGCTTGCGTCACGCTCCCGGGCGACCCTGCTCGCGGAGAGGTGGCCGAGCGGTCGAAGGCAGCGGTCTTGAAAACCGCCAGGCGCGCGAGCGTCTCGAGGGTTCGAATCCCTCCCTCTCCGCCAACCGCGCCGCTCCCCGGCGCTCCCGGACGCTCACGGATCGGGGCATGCCGAGGAGCCCCCGGCTCGATAAGATCCGCCCCTGCGCGGAGAGGTGGCCGAGTGGCTGAAGGCGGCGGTTTGCTAAACCGTTATACGGCCAAAAGCCGTATCGGGGGTTCGAATCCCCCCCTCTCCGCCAACGCGGCGCCAGGGCAGGGTCCGGAGAGATGGCCGAGTGGCTGAAGGCGCACGCTTGGAAAGCGTGTATACCCGAAAGGGTATCGAGGGTTCGAATCCCTCTCTCTCCGCCACCGCCTCTGCTGCCTCGCTCGGCGCTGCGCTAGATTGCCGGGGTTCCACGCGCCCATAGCTCAGTTGGATAGAGCGTCAGGTTGCGGACCTGAAGGTCGCATGTTCGAGTCATGCTGGGCGCGCCAGGTTTCCGAGGCCCGATGCGGGGTTGCCGCGTCGGGCCTTGCTGCTTCAGGGGGGTGCGTGCGGTGGGGTGCTGAAGGGGTGCCACGTCGCGCCAGCCGTGGAAGCGGGCGAGCCTGTGCCGCTCGAGCTCGTCGGGCCAGTTCGTGGGGGCGAGGAAGGAGTCGTACCGCAGGACGGCTGCCAGACGTCCCGGCTGCGCGGCATCGAGCGGTCGGAACGTGACCCGCTTCGACTGCAGCTCGCGCCGCTGCTGCTTCGTCCTGCGGCGCGGGAGCGGCATGTCGAGGGGAATCGAGGCAACGAGGCCCGAGAGCCGCGCGTCCCGGTAGAGCATCCGCAGCACGCCGAGCCGGTTCCGGACCGTCCGATCGCGAAGCTTCTCGCGCGGGCACGCATCGCGGAGCCCGATGACATCTCCCGGCGTCGTCTCGT
>CAYOIG010000203.1:0-2885 GCA_964403915.1 uncultured Myxococcaceae bacterium | reverse complement strand
CGAGCGAGGCAGGATCCGCGAATCGGTGTTGAGCTACGACCAGGCCATGCTCGACGGGAACAGGATCGTCGTCGCATACACCGTCGAGCTCGTCGATGCAGACGGGGCGCTGCTCGAAACCGGTCGCCGGATCGTCGGGATCCCGCGGGGTGCGATCGCGGCCGTGCCCGAGGTTCCCGTCGATGCCTTCCCGGTCGAGGCGATCGACGCGGACCTCGGTCTCGAGCTTCAGGGGCAGCCCATTCCTCTGGTACAAGAGAGCCGGGAGGCAGATCGTCGGGACACCCTGTGGCTCGAGGTGATCGCCGGGCAGGAACGTCCTCGCGGGTTCTACGTCAGCAGGGGAGCCGTGATCCGTGACGGCTTCTTCCGCTCGGAAGCCCTGTACCGGGACCGTACTTCGTGGTGGGTGTACGTTCTCGTTCCATTCTCTGCTGCGATCGATGTGGCATTGCTACCGCTTCAGGTGGTCTCCGTCGCCCCGTTCTTTGTGTTGGGCGACTGAGGACGGCGAGGGCGCCCGGCTCGTGGAGCATCGAGCAAGCGGCGCGAATGTTGCCAGAGAGGCCCCTGCAACCCGCGGCGCCGGAGGAGCCGGAAGAGCCGGGCATCGTAGTTGACCCCGATCTCGGGGATGCTCCACCAGGGGAACTCGTGCTTGCGTCGCTCGAGAGCGTCCAGGATGGAAGCGCGGAGGCGGCGTCGATTCGTGGCGAGCTCGGGATGCACGGCCTCGTCATCGTCGGTCCAGATCATGAGGATCGCGCTGAAGGGGTCGAGATCGGCGATGAAATCGAGCGTTCGGTGAACCTCATCGAGGTCCTCGCCCGGCGTCCCCAGGATGAATGTGTGGCAGTCCGGGATGCCCACGGAGCAAGCGAGTGCGTGGAGCCTCCGCACGTGATTGGTCGTAAACCCCTTACGGAGCTGATCGAGGGTCCTCTCCGAGCCTGAATCGGAGCCGACCTCGATTCCGGCGCAGCGTGAGCGAGCCATCAGATCGGCGAGCTCGGCGTCGAAGCCCAGTGGATTGACGTAGCAGGTCCAGGGAAGAGGAGAGCCGCGTCGGGCTATCTCGCGACAGACTGCCTTGGCGTGACGCGCGGGCAGGTTGAAGACGGAATCCACCACGAAGACGTGGTTGACGCCGGCGTCTCGGCTCGCGATCCGCTCGAATTCGTCGGCTACGAGGATGGCGTCGCGCAGCCGTCCGATGCGCCCCTCGATCTTCGGGTAGGTGCAGTAGTCACAGTGGAGCGGGCAGCCACGCTTGGTCTGCAGCGAGTCGATTCCCGACTCGCGGTAGTAGCGCGCGTCGACGAGAGATCGGTCTGGATCCGGTAGTGCGTTCATGTCCGGGAAGGCCGGGGCCGGTGGATTGGAGATCACGACGCCATCGCTGAGGCGATGAAGATTCCCCACCGCCTCGAACCCCCGACCGGACTCCAGGGCATCGAGAAGCTGCGGGAAGGCGAGCTCGCCGTCTCCCGAAATGCCGTAGTCGGGGAGGAGATGGGTCATCAGGGCCCGCGGCATGACGCTGAAGCCGGCTCCGCCCAGCACGATCGGAGCCCTGGCGACGCTGCGGATGGTCTCGATCAGGCCGGCGTAGTGGTCCAGTGAGTCCTTGATCCCGGTGTAGTCCGCACGCTGAATGTTCCGCATCCCGAGCGCTACGACGTCCGGCTCGAAGCTCCGCAGCTGGCGGACCAGCGCCTCGCGTGGCTGCTCTTCGAAGCACAGATCCACGAGAATCTTCTCGTGCCGCTCCGGCGTGGAGGCCATCACGTAGATAAGGCCGAGAGGGATCGCCGGATCAGGAAGCCGCTCTCGATTTCCCGAGACGAAGATCACTCTCATCGAACGCCCCTACGCCCTCGCCTCCGCCGCGCGCGCGCAGGCGATGCAGAGCGCTGCGTCGGGCATGGCGCGCAGGCGCTCGGGCTCGATGGCGTCGTGGCAGCGCGTGCAGCTCCCGAAGCTGCCCCGCTCCATGGCGTCGAGGGCGCGGTCGATGGCGTCGAGGCGCTGCACGGAGAGGCGTTCGAGGGCATCGTCGAAGCGAACGGCCGCGGCGGCGTCGCCGCGGTCGGCGGCGTCGGCGTTCCCGTCACGACTCACGTCGAGCAGCGCGGCGACCTCGCTCTCGATGCGCTTGTTCTCGGTCACGATCCGCGCGCGCTCGCTCACGAGCTCCTCCCGCAGATCCGCGAACAGACGCGTCTCGGAGCGGGCGCTGCCGGCGAGCGCGCTCGGGCCGCCGTCCTCGGTGCGCAGCTGCGTTGCGCGTGTCACGAGCAGCGTCCGCTTCTGGGAGGGCGCCAGCACGTCGCACTCGACGAGCCCCATGCAGGGCGCGAGGCGCTTGGCCTCGCAGAGCTCATCGAGCGCGATGCTGCCGTGGCGGCGGCCGCCGTTCAGCTCCGAAGCGTCGGCCGTGACGACGCGCAGACTCGGGCAGCGGTGGAAGTGGTGACGCATCTTCCCTCCTGCTACGTGCCCGCGGCAAAGCCCTGCAGATAGGGCAGCCGTGCGGCCGTGGCTTCGATGGACGCTCCCGCCTCGAGCAGGACGGCGGTGTTGTTCCACGAGCCCTCGACGAGCTGCCGCCGCGTGCCCTCGGGCAGGCTGGCGGGGAAGGTGCCGGCGCGGCTCGTCACACAGCGGCCCACCACGTCGACGACGACCTCGTGCGCGGGATCGAGATCGACGGCATCCATCAGCCTCGAGAGGTCGCCCGGCGCGAGGGTGAGGCAGGGCAGGCCGAGGGCCGTGCAGTTGCCGGCGAAGATCTCGGCGAAGGATGCGCCCACGAAGGCCTCGAAGCCGAAGCGCATCAGCGCCTGGGGCGCGTGCTCGCGCGAGGAGCCGCAGCCGAAGTTGCT
>CAYOIG010000202.1:0-4549 GCA_964403915.1 uncultured Myxococcaceae bacterium | reverse complement strand
AGGAGCGACGCTCCGCTGCTTCGACTTCTTTAGTGGCGGTGTCATCTCCCACGAACATGACCCAGGGGCCGGCTTCGTGTCGATCGTGGATGTCCACATTGGGTTGAGCTGAACGGCGAGCAGAAGCCCCCCGGCCGCGAGGGGAGCGAGCGCGAGGGCCGCGCCGAAGGGCGAGCCGTGCCGCTGCGTCGCGGGGGTGAGAGCCCCCGTGGCTCCCTGCGGAGCAAAGGGATCCGTGACCGTGGCGATGGGGGCCCCGCCGAGGCTCACGTGGATCTTGCCGAGCTTGCGCGTCACCTCCCACTCGAGGTCGGGCCTCACGAAGCGGCGCGTGACCGACGGACGCGGGCCCGAGGTGTCGACGATAGCGACGCGCCGGTCCGTGCCGTCGAACGTGTAGGTGGCATCGAGCACTCCCGCGTCGCTGACGGTCCTGAGGCGACCGAGCCCGCCGTACGGGGTATGACCGCGCCCGTTGCGCGGCTCGTCCGTGTCTTCACGTCGCCGCTCGGGTCGTGCGTGAACGCCGTGGTCCCGGAGTCGCGATCCCGGCGACCTACCGGCCGAAGGTCTCGAGCGGCCCTTGTACGCGCCCGCCCTCGACGACCACGCAGTCGGGCCACCTCTTGGCGAGCGCCGCCTGGATCGAGGACCTGAGCTTCCCCAGGTACTCCTCCCGAATGCCGCTCTTGTCCACCAGCATCACGACGGGGCGAGAGTCCGACTTCCGGGTGACCACCCGGACCAGGATGCTGCCATTGAAGACCGGCTTCGTGTCGATCGTGGACATCCACTCTGCATAGATGACGTTGTCGGTGACATCGCTGTCCGAGAGCTCGCGCCGCAGCCTCTCCCAGCTTTCTCCCGACGAGCGCCGGAGCGAGTACGCGTCGGCGACGGCTCCGACCACGGCAATGAGCGACTCCATGCGTTCGGGCGACGCCGTGACGGCGGCACCGCCACACTCGGAGAGAGTCAGCGTCTCGAGATTCGCGCAGGCGGATCCCGCGGAGAGCAGCGCGGCGCCGAGCACGATGCGGAGCACGGTGGCAGGTCTCATGGCCGGATTGGATCCTCGTTCAGTCCGAGCAGGTACTGGGCTCCCCCGACCGCGGCGAAGCCAATCGTGCCGAGGACGCGGTACGCCTGACCGTACAGCCCGGGCTCCGCCCCCGCTCCCGTCCAGGCCTGCCGGATCCACTCGAACTGAGCTCCGGACGACCTCGCGATGTTCTGGACACCGTCGTGCCATCGGCTTGCCTGATCAACCCTCGTGTCGAGCGTGGGGAAGTAGCTCACGTCCTTGTCGAGGGCATTGATCCCCGGATGCCCGAGGCCTCCCCATCCCGCGTATCGCGGCATGGTGAGCGCCTGTGGGACCTCCAGCAGCGAGTCTCCGAGGGGCAAGAAGTTCCCCGTGGCGAGTCCAATGCCAATCCCCGCCGGGATCGTGCCCAGCCCTCCCAGGATTCCCGTCGCGGTAGCCATGGTCCCGTAGGCCATCGCCGCCACGTCCGCCCGAAACACATCGATGCTGGTCTGCGCGATGCCGGTGTAAGCGAGATTCCCCGCCACGCCGGTGCTGTTGAGCGCAAAGGCGCCGGCGTCCTGCAAGAACATGCCCGGCGCCTCCAGCACCGCACCGATCGAGGAGATCGCCTGGCCGAACATGCCGGCGAGCAGGTTCCCGGAGCCTCGCAGGCCGTTGCCAATGGCGCCGACGATCTGGCCCGGCCACCGAAGCGGGTTTGCGGACACCCCCCCGCCCGATTCGGAGAAGAGGCTGCCGACCTGCGATCCGATCCAGGAGCCCGCCGACGTGACCCCGCCCCACATCTCTGCCCAGAAATGGCCGGTGGGATCGACGTAGCGCAGCGGATTGTTCCGCACGTACGCATAGCGGTTGAGCGCCTGCGGATCGAACGCCCCCGGCACGATCGAGTCGGGCTGGAGGAAGCGGCCGAGGGCCGGGTCGTAGAAGCGCGCCCCGTAGTCGTAGAGGCCCACGCTGCTCTCGAGCCGCTGGCCGGTGAAGTAGAAGCCGAGGCGCGGCGTGGCGTCGGCGCCCTGCGCAACGCTGAGCCCGCCGTAGGGCTTGTAGACCACGCGCTGGAGCACCGCGCCGTCGCTGCGGGTCACGAGCGCCGTGCTGCCGAGGTGATCGCCGTGGCGGTAGACGACGCCCGCGAGGGGGCTCGTCCCGGCCGCGATCTCGGCGCCATCGGCGAAGCCGTCGCCATCGGTGTCGGCGTCGGTCGGGTCGGTGCCCTGGGTATTCACCTCGGCGGCATCGAGCACGCCGTCGCCATCGGTGTCGGCATTGCCGGGGCTGCTGCCGAGGACCCGGATCTCCTCGAAGTCGCCGAGCCCGTCGCGGTCGGAGTCGATCCGGAACGGGCTCGAGCCCGCGGCCATCTCTTCGTCCGTGCCGAGCAGGTCCTGGTCGACGTCGACGCCGCGGATCGCGCGCAGCAGGAGCGCGACGTCTCCGGCGGCGATGGCGTGCGGCGCCTTGGGGGCGAGGTTCACCGGAGCGATGTCGCCGCGATCGAGCTGCTCGGCCGAAGCCACGCGCCTGCCGGTGGCGATCTGCTGCTCGAGCAAGGCGTCGGCGGCGTCGAGACGACCGTCGGCGTTCAGGTCGCCGTTGGGGATGGGCAGGCCGTTCACGTCGACGGGGAGGGCAAGCGCGTGCGTGGGAACGAGCGCCACCACGAAGGCGAGCAGCGTCGTGCCGGCGAGCCCGGGGCGAAGCAGCGGCGCGCGGCGGCGGCGAAGCCGGACGAGCTGAACGGCGAGCAGAAGCCCCCCGACCGCGAGAGGAGCGAGCGCGAGGGCCGCGCCGAAGGGCGCCATGAGAGGGCGAGTCCCGGCGCTCTCCGCCGCGGCTAGAGCACGAGCCGGTCGACGACCTTCGAGAGCTGGCGGAGGTTGCGGCACTCCTCGGCGACGTCGCAGGCCGGAAGGTATTTGTCCATCACGCTGTCGCCGAAGCCCCAGGCGCCCGGGCTCTCGGGGTTCAACCAGATCAGGTTCTTGGCCTTCTGGTGGACCTCGCGCAGGCACCACGCTCGCGGATCGTTGTAGTTGTTCCGCGCATCTCCGAGCACGAGCACGGTCGTGCGCTTGTCGATCGCCGCGAGATGGTTCTGCCAGAACGTGTAGAAGGCCTGTCCGAAATTGGAGCGCGTGTAGACGTTGATGACGTCGCCCCCGTCGAGCGCCTTCTCGATCGCGTCGCTCACGTCGTGATCGCGGAAGAGCTGCGTCACCTCGCCGAGCTCCGAGACGAAGACGAACGACCGGATCTTCGTGAAGGCCTCCTGCAGGCCGTAGACGAACTGGAGCATGAACCGGGAGACGTTCGCAACCGACGACGAGACGTCGCAGAGGATCACGAGCTTCGGTCGGTCCTTCTTCCGGTGCTTGAAGGTCACCTCGAAGGGCACTCCGCCCCGCGCCATGTTCCGGCGCAGCGTCGTGTGCAGGTCGAGCTTCCCTTTCTTCTGCCGGCGGCGGCGGATCGAAAGGACGTTCTTGATCCGTTGCGCGAGACGGTTCACCACCTCGCGCATCTGGCGGATCTCCTCTTCCGTCAGGTGGTAGAAGCTCTTCTCCGTGAGCGTCTCGCGGCGGAACTTCTCCATGTAGTCGAAGTTCTGCTTCTGGAGCTCGCGTTCGGTGTAGCTCCGCACGCTGCGGCGGAGCGCGTCGAGCAGACGATCGGCGAGCCCCGAGAGCGCGTCGGCCTCGGCGTCCGAAAGCCCCTGCGCCCGGAGTCTCGCCGCCAGGTCGCGAAGCTCCTGCGCCGCTCCCTCGGCGTTCATCCGCTCCATCATCCGCCGGCTGAAGAAGCCGATCTGGAGGAGGTTCTCGATGCGTCCGACTCCGGCCTGGTCTCCGGCCTCGCGGATCATCTGCTCGAGCCGCGAGAGGTCCGCGGTCAGCAAGGCCTGCGCGAGCGCCGAGAGATCGAGGCTTCCTTCGGGGAGCTTCTCGATCGCCTCCTGCAGCATCCGCATCAACTGGTCGAGGTCGATCCCCTGCGCCGCGAGGTCCCCCGAGACGTTCTCGAACGCGCCGCGCAGGTTGTCGTAGAAGCCCGACCAGAAGAGGTCGAAGAGCTGGTCGAAGGTCGCGATGTCGTCCGAGCGCTTCACCATCGTGGTGCGAAGCGCGTCGCGAAAGATCTCGCGCTCGTCGAGCGAGAGCTCGTCGAGCGCCGTGAAGGCATCGATTCCCTCGGCGACCGAGACGCGCACGCCGCTCTTGCGCAGCAGGTTCGTGAACTCGAGGATCTTTCGCTGCACGCGGCTCGCCCCGGGCCCGAGGCCTACGAGACCGACCCGGGAGGGGTCGGGTCGCTCGGACGCTTCTCCATCGCGGCCCACTTCGCTGCGCTCCCCGCGCCGTAGCCCGCGCTACGGCTCGGTCGCGCGCCTTGCCGGCGCCGCGAATCGGCGCCCGAAGCTCCGCCTCGCATCTCGCGTCGATCTCCTAGTGGAGGGTTCCCTTCTTGGCCGGCGCCGCCGGCCCCACCGGCTGCGCG
>CAYOIG010000201.1:0-2107 GCA_964403915.1 uncultured Myxococcaceae bacterium | reverse complement strand
GGCGACCATCAGCGCCACGAAAAGGGCGAGAGTTCGATGCATGGCTTCCTCCGTCACCGACAGGGGGTTCGGGCCGGCGTCGCGGAGGGGTATCGACACGATCCCCCCCGACCTGTTGCTCGGCGGCCCTTACCCCCGACGGCCGCCGCCGCAGCCCGGGCCTTCTCCCGAGCTTCGCCCGGCCTTCACCGTACCGCGGCGCCCGGCGACGCGCCGCTGGGCCAGATTGCCGCGGCGCGCCCGGCTGCCCTTTCGCCAGATCGTCCTGCCAGTAGAGTGAGGGCTGTGCAGCGCTTCGCGTCCATCCAGACGCTGCTCCGCTCGCTCTTCGGCGTGCCGCTCCTGTGCGTCGCCCTCGTTGGCTATAGCGCGGTGGCGCTCGTGCTCGCACTGGCGGGAGCGGGCGTGCAGCGCGTGCAGCCGCTCTATCTCTCGCTGTCGCGTCTCTTCCTGCGCATCGGCGGCACGCGTCTCGAGGTGCGCGGCGCGGAGAACATCGATCCGGGGCGAGCCTATGTGCTCGTCTGCAATCACGAGAGCGGCTGGGATCCGTTCTGCATCGTCGCGGGCCTTCCGCAGCTCCTGATTCGCTTCGTCGCGAAGCAGGAGCTGACGCGCATCCCGGTCTTCGGAGCAGCGCTCCTGCGGACCGGAAACGTGAAGGTCGTGCGCTCGGATACGTCGGGTGACGCCCGGCGTCTGCGGGAGGGCATGGAAGGGCGCGATCCGTCGGTCTCCATTCTCTTCTTCGCCGAGGGCACGCGCTCCCGGGACGGAAGCTTCGGCCCCTTCAAGACGGGCGCCTTCGTGACGGCGATCGGATACGGCCTGCCGGTGCTTCCCATCGCGCTCGCCGGCACTTTCGCGGTCTGGCCGAAGCGGACGGCGCGGCTTCGCAGTGCCCCGGTGGTGCTCGAGGTGGGCACACCGATCGAGACCGCGGGGCTCGTGCTCGCCGACCGCAATCGCCTCCGCGACCAGTCGCGAGAGGCGGTTGCTGCGCTTCGCGAGCGCGCAAAGGCGCGCCTCGCCGAGCGGAGCGCGGGCTAGTCCTCCAGCACGACGGTGTTGCGGAGCTCGTCGCGATTCTCGAGCGCTGCCGGAACGTGTGCGGCGAGGATCTCGCCGCAGCGCCGCACGGCGGCCTCGAGCCCCTCGGCGCCACGACCCTCGCGAAGCCCCGCCAGAACGAGCTCGGTCACGTCCTCCCAGCGCTCGCCCGGGCCGAGCACGCGGTGGATGCCCTCATCCGCCAGCACGACCACGTTTCGCTCGAGCAGGGATACGAAGAGGAGGATTCCCGTGCGGGCGCCGGTGCGTGCGAGGCCTCGCTCCGCGAAGCTGCGCCGCGCCCGCTCAGCAACGCGTGCGTCCTGCACCGCATCCGACACGAGATGGTGTTTCACGGACGGGATCCGGCCGAGAGCGAGGCCCGCCGCGAGCGCAGCGAGCTGGGCCGCGAAGAGCAGGGAGAGCGGAACGGCCCCAGCGACGAGCGGGAGCCCGAGCAGGGCGACTGCCGCCAGCAGCACACCGAGGCGCCACGGCACCTGCGCATAGTCGCCGGAGGCCGCGACCACCACGACGACCACCTCGCCGGCCGTGCGCCGCTCGACCTCCGCGATGGCCCCTTCGATGCGCAACCGCGCATCGGGGGGCACGAGCGCCGTCGGCGTCATTCGCTCGTCCTCACCAGCGGCCCGAAGCGCCGCCGCCACCGAAGCCGCCGCCGCCACCGCTGAACCCTCCGCCGGAGCCGCCGCTGCTGAAGCCTCCCCCCCAGCCGCCACTGCCGAAGCCTCCGCGCCCGTACCCGTAGCGGCTGCGCGCGAGGCCTCCCCCCGCACCCGGGCCGAGGAAGCCGAGCACGGCCCCGATCAGCGCGGCGAGGGCAGCGAGCCCGAGCGAGGCGAGCAGGAGAAACGTGAGCCCGCCGGCGACGCCGCCTCCCAGCAGCGCCCCTACGGGCCGGGCGCTCCCGCGACGGAAGGGAGCGCCTGCGAGGGCACCAAGAAGCGACGCGAAGACGAGGATCGAGACCGGATCCGTGCCGCCGCCCGGCGCCACGCGCGGGCGCCGCTCGGCAGGCACGACTTCGCCGCGCGCC
>CAYOIG010000200.1:0-1653 GCA_964403915.1 uncultured Myxococcaceae bacterium | reverse complement strand
TCCACGTTGCATCGTTGCACTCGATGGCGCTGCGGTCGCTCACGGTCTAAAGGCCCTCAGTGCAAAGCGGGTCGCAACGCGCTCTCCCGACATGAACGACATGCTCTCCCTCTCCGGATGCAATCGAATCACACACCACATGGCCCGCGCAAGGTGAACGAACGATTACGGGCTCTCTCCGACCTTCCGATCCGTGCTGCGATCCGCGGCCGCGGGGAGGAAACACGATGGCCGCTCACTCTTCGGCACGTGCGCTCAGCTCGGCGCCTCCCCGTCGTAGTGGACCTCGGTTCGATAGCGGTAGGCGCCATCAAGGTGCTCGGCGTGCAGCTCGACGCGCGAGCAGAGGGGCCCGCGCAGGAGACGCATTTCCGCGCGGAGAGCGCTCATGAGTGCGAGGAGCTCGGCGGTGGGAGCGAGTGCCGCTCGTTCTCCGTCCGGCGTGCTCGTCACGATGGAGTACTCCGGATCGCTCCCCCAGACGATCGCCAGCTCCAGGGAGACCCGCTCCCAGCCCGCCGGAGCACTGCGGGCGAGCGCCCTAGCGAGCGCGCGCTCGAGCTCTTCGTCGCCGAGCAGCTTCGGCGGCCGCGCGGCCACTGCGGTAGCCCTGGGTGAACCACTGCGCGCGGCCTCGTCGCCCGCCTCCATGTCGAGGCGGCCACCGCGCCGGATGAGCCTCGGCAGGGGCGTCTGGAACCGTTCGTGACCGGAATCGCCGGGCTGGGAGTAGATGATGCATTCCATGCTCTCGAGCTCTCCCCATGTCTCGAGAGCGCCGGGAGAGGAGATGTTCGGGCAGATCACTCCCTCGAGCGTGATCGCATCCACGCGCAGGTAGGCGCAGTCGTAAGTCTCGAGCACGGTCCCGATCCGCAGGCGGGCCCGCGCCTCGAGATCCGTCGTCCATCGGTAGGTGGGGTTTTCGGTCTTCAGCGTCTCCGTTCCGAGCCTGTCCGGCGCCCTGTTCCGTGCGGGAGGCTCTGGTGGAGATCGTCGCGGACGCGTGTGACGAATGCGGTCACACGCGCCCTGTTTCGCGTCCGGCGGCGCATTCGCTCACCCGGTGCGGGAGGGCTTCCGGCGGGCGCGCTTCGTCCGGGCCGGCGTTCAGGCCCCGGGCGCGGCCTCCGGCCGCGTGTACCACCACGCCCAGACGACGAGCAGAAGCTGGATCGGCAGCCTTGCGTAGTTGGCGAGCGGGTTTCCGCTGCCGGGCGCGAGATCGGGCAGGCCGAGGTTCGCGGTGGCCATGTGGACGTTCGCGGGGAAGACGGCGATCAGCAGCGCGATGATGCCCCATGCAGCGAGCACGCGCGTGCGGGGCTCGAGCAGGAAGACGCCGAGCACGATCTCGGCGAGACCCGAGGCGACGTTCAGCCACTCGGGGCTCGGAAGCCCGGGCGGCATGATCGCCACGTAGAAGCGCGGGTTCATGAGATGGTTGAAGCCGGCGAACGCGTAGGCGGCGGCCATCCCCCAGAGCAGAATGCGTTTGGTGCGGGTCATGTGTCACAGGGTGGTGTGGCGAGGGCCTGCGCGCCAGGGCGTGTGGGGTGCGGCACGGGGGACACCATGTCGGAGCCCTGGCTATTTCGCGGCGCGGGTCTTCGAGGCCCCCTTCCTCGCGCGAGCCCGCTTGCGAAGCGCGGC
>CAYOIG010000199.1:0-2576 GCA_964403915.1 uncultured Myxococcaceae bacterium | reverse complement strand
CTCGGGGCACCCCAAAACCCTGGTTGATTTTCCTGAGATTCCTGGCCGCGCAGTCGGCGGCCGCCGGTTCGACCTCGTGTCCCATGGCTTCGCGCACGTTCCCGTTCTGCTGGAGGAGGTGATCGCCCTCCTCCAGCCGGCCCCGGGCGCCCTCGTGGTGGATGCCACGCTGGGCGGGGGTGGACATGCCGAGGCACTGCTCGAGCGAACCGCGCCGGACGGACGGCTGATCGGTCTCGACCGGGACGACGAAGCGCTCGCGGCGGCCTCCCGGAGACTGGCGCGCTTCGGGGAGCGCGCCCTCCTGCTGCGAGCATCGTTCGGCGACCTCGGCGCAGTGCTCGAAGCGGAGGCGGTCACGAAGGTGGATGCAGTGCTCTTCGATCTCGGCGTCTCTTCCTGGCAGCTCGACGCGCCGGAGCGCGGCTTCCGCTTCTCGGAGCATGCGGCCGCGGATGCGCCGCTCGACATGCGCATGGATCGCCGCGAGCCGCGCACCGCAGCCGAGCTGCTGGCGCACGCCTCGCAGCCGGAGCTGGAGCGGATCTTCCGCGCGTACGGCGAGCTACCGGGCGCTTCGCGACTCGCACGGGCCATCGTCGAACGCCGCAAGCACGCGCCGCTGCGCACCAGCGCGGAGCTCGTGGCGCTCGTTCGCGAGACCGGAGTGGGCGGCGGCCGGCGACATCATCCGGCAACGCTCGTCTTCCAGGCGCTGCGCATCGCAGTCAACGACGAGCTCGGCGCGATCGAAGCCGGGCTCGAGGCGGCGATCGAGGCGCTGCGGCCCGGCGGCCGCCTCGCCGTGATCGCCTATCACAGCCTCGAGGACCGCTGCGTGAAGCAGGCACTGCGCGCGGCCGAGCGGGGCTGCGTCTGTCCGCCGCGCATTCCCATCTGCATCTGCGGCAAGGCGCCGCGGCTGCGTGCCACCCCTCGCCGGGCCATCACGCCCGGGGAGGACGAGATCCGTCGCAATCCCCGCTCCCGCTCCGCGCGCCTGCGTGTTGCGGAGCGCATCGAGGCCGAGCAATGACCGCCATCAGTCCCTGGATCGAGCTCTCCATTCCCGACCGGCCGCGGGCTCCCCGTCGCCCGCGCGGGCTGGGCGCCCTGCTGGCAGGCATTCTCCTGGCGGCCCTCGCCCTCTCCGCGCTGCGCGTCCACGTGACGGATCTGTGTTACCGCCGGGCCGAAGCGCTGCATGAGGAGCAGCGCCTGCAAGACGAGCAGCGGCTGCTGAGCGTCGAGGTGCAGGGCCTCAAGGATCCCATGCGGATGCGGGAAGTCGCACGCGCGCAGGGCTTCGTCTCGCCGGAGCGCGTGATCGAGCTGCCGCTGCGGACGGCGGCGCGATGAGAGGCCCGGACCTGCGCCGCCCTGCCCTGCGTCTCGTCCTCCTGCGCGCGGTGCTCTGCGCCGGCCTGCTGGCGGTGGCGGCCCGCGCCGCGCATCTCACCCTGATCGAGCCGCGGGGCGCCGCGTGGGGCGAGGGGCAGGTGGAGTCGAAGATCCCCCTTCTCCCCGAGCGCGGCGAGATTCTCGATCGCCGGGGGCAGTCGCTCGCGGTCACGGTAAAGGCGCCGAGCATCTTCGCAATGCCGCGGGAGCTGTCGGACCCCGCGGCCACCGCGCAGGCCCTGGCCGGCGTCCTCGGCGCCGATCCGGCCCGCATCGGCGCCCGTCTCGCGACCAGCCGGAGCTACACCTTCGTCGCCCGCTGGGTGACCACCGAGCAGGCCGAGCGGGTGCGCGCGCTCGGACTCGCAGGCGTCGGCATCGCCGAGGAGCCGCGCCGGGTCTACCCCTACGGCGGATTCGCCTCCCACACAGTCGGCTTCGCGAACATCGACGGCACGGGCATCCGCGGCATCGAGGAGGCGGAGGATGCGTTCCTGCGCGGAACGGCGCGATCCGTCCCGGTGCAACGCGATGCCCGGGGCCAGCTCCTTCTCTCCGAGACGGTCGATCCCTACGCGAGCGCAGGTGGCAACGTCCTGCTCACGCTCGACGCCGCCTTCCAGGCCGACGCCGAGTCAGCCCTAGACGAAGCGATGGCAACGACGGGCTCGGCCAGCGGCCTGGTGGTCTCCCTCGACCCGCGCAGCGGCGACGTGCTCTCGCTCGCCGAGCGGCCGGCCTTCGATCCGAACCGCTTCCGCGAGACGCCTTACAAGAACACGCGTTCGCGCGCGCTGCTCGACGCCTACGAGCCGGGATCGACCTTCAAGGTCTTTCTCATGGCCGCGGCCCTCGAGGCCGGCGCCGTCTCCCTCGACGACCGCTTCGACTGCGAACGCGGCCGCTTCCGGGTGCCCGGCAAGCTGATCCGCGATTCGCACCCCTACGGCGTGCTCGACCTGCAGCACGTGCTCTGGAAGTCGAGCAACATCGGCGCCACCAAGATCGCCTACAAGCTCGGCTCCGATACCCATTACACGATGCTCAAGGCGCTGGGCTTCGGCAGCCGCAGCGGGAGCGGCTTTCCGCAGGAGTCGTCGGGTCTGCTCCGGAGCTGGCGGAACTGGCGCCCCGTCGACCGCGCGAACATCGCCTTCGGCCAGGGGGTGAACGTC
>CAYOIG010000198.1:0-5424 GCA_964403915.1 uncultured Myxococcaceae bacterium | reverse complement strand
GGAGCGAGCACCATGACGGAGATCCACGGCGGCGTGATCGCGGCGAGGCAGCTCAAGCGCGCGGGCGTCGACACGATGTTCGGCGTCGTCGCGGGGCCGATGATCGAGCTCTTCGGCGGCGCGCAGCAGGAGGGCCTGAAGGTCGTCGGCTGCCGGCACGAGATCAACGGCGGATTCATGGCGTCGAGCTGGGGCTGGCAGAAGAAGAAGCCCGGCGTGCTGGTCGTGGGCTCCGGGCCTGCGATGACCAACGCCATCACACCGCTCTACGTGGCGACCGAGAGCGCCATGCCGCTCGTCGTGCTGGGCGGATCGGCGTTCGGCGGAACGCTGGGGCTCGGCGGGTTCCAGGAGCTGAACCAGGTCGCCGCAGCCAAGCCCGTGTGCAAGTGGACCGGGCAGGTCGACGCGACCGAGCGCATCGGCGAGTGGGTCCACCTCGCCCTCGCGAAGGCGCTCGAAGGGCGGCCGGGCGGCGTGTATCTCGACTTCCCGGGTCACCTCGTGGGCCGCAAGGTCGCCGAGGAGGCCGTGCGCTTCTTCTCGGCGCCCGAGATCACGCGCATGCACCCCGATCCCGACGCAATCGCGCGCGCCGCGGATCTGCTCGAGTCCGCGGAGCGCCCGCTCGTGCTCGTCGGCAAGGGCGCGGCCTGGGCCGATGCGCGCGCGGCGCTGACGAAGCTCGTCGATCTCGGCCTTCCGTACATCACCTCGCCGATGGCGCGCGGCACTCTCCCTGACGATCACCCGAACTTCGCCAACGCTGCGCGCTCGCACGCGATGAAGCATGCTGACGTGATCCTGATGGTCGGCGGCCGCTTCAACTGGATCTTCGGGCTCGGCCGGCGCTTCGCGAAGGGCGTGAAGATCGTGCAGATCGACGTCGCGCCGGAGGAGATGACCTCGGGCGCGGAGGTGGCGCTCGGCATCGTGGCCGACGCTGCGGTCGCGAGCGAGCAGCTCGCGACCGCGATCGCCAAGCGCAAGCTGCGCAGCGCCGACGGCGCCTGGCTCCGTTCCCTGCGCGAGGCGCGCGCGAAGAACGAGGCCGGGGCCATCAAGGCGCTCGGCGACGACTCGGTGCCGATCAACCCGTACCGCCTCGTCCAGGAGGTCGCCGCCGCGCTGCCGCGCGACGCGATCGTCACCGAGGAGGGCGAGCTGATCATGGGCATCTGCCGCGCGATGCTGCCGAGCTACGAGAACCGCGGTCGCCTCAACGCCGGCACGACCGGCTGCATGGGCGTCGGCGCGCCCTACGCGATCGGCGCGAAGCTCGCGCGTCCCGACAAGGCGAGCGTCGCCGTGCTCGGCGACTATGCGTTCGGCGCGGCCGCGATGTGCGTCGAGACCGCGGTGCGCGTCGGCGCGGCGCCGGTGCTCGTGGTCGCGAACAACGAGGGGATCGCCGGGCACATGCTGCAGGACGCGTTCATGCCGCCCGGCTCCCCGCGCATCGCGTCGCTCCTGCCCGCGCGCTACGAGCAGATGGCCGAGATGGTCGGGGGGCACGCCGAGTACGTCGAGCGCCCCGCGCAGATCCGCCCGGCGCTGGACCGGGCGCTCGGGGCGGGCAAGCTCGCGATCGTGCACGTGCGCATCGATCCGAAGGCCGCTCGGCTCGGCGGCTCCAACTATCTGCAGTAGGGAGGGGACCGCCATGCCCATGCCCCTCGAGGGCATTCGCGTCCTGGACTGGACGATCTGGCAGCAGGGGCCGATCGCGACCTCGATGCTCGGCGATATGGGCGCCGACGTGATCAAGATCGAGCAGACCGGCGTCGGTGATCCGGGCCGCTACCTGTTCGCCGCCGGCGGTGCGGGCGGGGCGGGCCGCCCGAACTGGTACTTCGAATCGCACAACCGCAACAAGCGCGGCATCACGCTCGATCTCGCCCAGCCCGCGGGCCGCGAGGTGCTCTTCGACCTCGTGAAGCGCTCCGACGTGTTCGTGCAGAACTTCCGGCACGGCGTGGCGACGCGGCTCGGTGTCGACTACGCGGCGCTCTCCGCGCACAACCCGAAGCTGATCTACGCGAGCGCGACCGGCTACGGGCCGCACGGCGCCGAGGCCGCCGAGCCGTCGTTCGATCATCTCGGGCTCGCCCGCTCCGGCATCATGAACGCCGCCGGCGAGCCCGACATGCCGCCGCTCGGCATCGCCGGCGGGATTGCCGACCAGATGGGCGGCGTGATGCTCGCGTGGGGAATCGTGAACGCGCTGATCGCGCGCGAGCGCCACGGCGTCGGTCAGGAGGTGAACGCCTCGCACCTCGGGTCGATGCTGTTCCTGCAGGGCCTATCGGTCTCGATGAAGCTCCTGGCCGGCGTCGCATTCCCGCGCAGCTTCCGCGCGCGCGCCGCGAACCCGCTCTGGAACCACTACCGCTGCGCGGACGGCAAGTGGATCGCCTTCGCGATGCTGCAGAGCGATCGCTACTGGCCGGACTTCGCGCGCCTGATCGGCCGGCCGGAGCTCACCGCGGATCCGCGCTTCAAGGACCTCACGGTCCGCGCGGCGAACGCGGCCGAGTGCGTCGCGATCATCGACGCGGCGATGGCCTCGAGGACGCGCGACGAGTGGCTCCGCGCACTGCGCGAGGACCCTGGCGACTACATCTACACGATCGTGAACTCGGTCGACGACCTGCCCGAAGACCCGCAGGTGCGGGCGAACAAGTACGTCGTCGAGCTCGAGCACCCGCAACACGGGCCGACCCGGGTCGTCGGCGTTCCCGTCGAGCTCTCCCGGACGCCCGGCAGCGTGCGCACGCCCGCGCCCGAGCTCGGCCAGCACACCGAGGAGATCCTGATCGATCTGCTCGGCTACGACTGGGACAGGATCGGCGCCCTGCGCGAGAAGAAGGTGCTCTGACGGCGGACGGAGCTCAGCGCCCCTTGAAGGCGGGAGCGCGGCGCTCGGCGTAGGCGCGAATCCCTTCGCGCGAGTCCTCGGTTCGGAAGAGGCGGTCCTGCTCCGCCTTCTCTCGATCCGTGGCCGCCTTCACGCGCTCGGCCAGGCCCTCGCGCAGCGCCGCGCGGATCGAGAGCAGCGACAGGGGAGCGGAGCCTGCGATCTCGCCCGCGAGCTCGAACGCGGCCTTTCGCACCTCGGCCTGCGGCACGAGGCGATCCGCCATTCCCATGGCCGCCGCCTCGTCGCCCTTCACGCGCCGGCCCGTGAGCAGGAGCAGCATCGCGTTCTGGCGGCCGACGAGCGCCGGCAGGGTCTCCGTGAGGCCGAAGCCGGGATGGAAGCCCAGCCTGGAGAAGTTCGCGCTGAAGCGCGCCTCGGGGCAGGTGACGCGGAAGTCCGCGGCGAGCGCGAGCCCCAGGCCGCCGCCGATGGCCGGGCCGTGCACCGCGGCGACGATCGGCTTGCGCGTGCGGAACACGCGCACCGCCTGGTCGTAGAGATGGCCGGGGTAGCGCTTGCTCTCCTGGACGCCGCCGGCGCCGAAGTTCGCGCCGGCGCAGAACGACGAGCCCTGGGCGGCGAGCACGGTCACTCGGCACTCCGGCTCGAGATCGAGCGCTTCGAGTGCGTCTCCGATCTCGCCGATCAGGTCGAGGCTGAAGAAGTTGTGCGGCGGATCGGCGAGCTCGATCGTCGCCACGTGCCCTTCGAGCCGGGCGGAGATCTTCTGGAAACCGCTTCTCAAGGACATTCGTCACCTCCGAATCGTTCGCCCCTGCATCATCGCAGGCATTTCCGAAGTTCCCCCTCGTTTCCGATCCGCTTTCGCGAGGGCGACGCCGGACCCGATCGGAGGATACACTGGGGCCGGAGGGCTCGCGCAAACCGAGCCCGAGCACGGAGGCAAGCGCGCATGGACCGCACACCGTTGATCGTCGGGATCGGCCGCAGCGACTTCAGCCGGGACTCGGGCCGCACCACGCTGGCGCTCGCGGCCGAGGCTGCGCGCGCGGCGCTTCGCGATGCGGGGCTCGCCCCGGACGACGTGGACGGAGTCGCCTGCTATGCGATGGGCGACTCGTCTCCAGGGATGGCGGTCGCACACGCGGTCGGCATCGAGACCCTGCACTGGAACCTGGAGCTCTTTGGCGGAGGCAACTTCGCGACGAGCGTCGTTTCGAACGCGGCGATGGCGGTGCAGTGCGGTGCCTGCGAGGCGGCGCTCGTGTTCCGCTCGCTCAACGGTCGCTCCGGACGCCGCTATGGGCGGGCCGACGGCGCCATGGCCGTGGGCGGAGAGCGGCAGTTCGCGGCGCCGCACGGCTACCTGACTCCGCCGCAGTGGCTGGCGCTCTGGGCGCGTCGACACCAGGCGGTGTACGGAACGACGTGCGAGGATTTCGGACGCATCGCCGTCACGCAGCGCTCCCACGCCGCTGCGAATCCTCACGCGGTGCAGAGGAAGCCGATCGAGCTCGACGACTACCTCGCGGCGCGCTGGATCAACGAGCCGTTCCGGGTCTACGACTGCGCGCTGGAAGTCGACGGGGCCGTGGCGGTGGTCGTCACGACGCGGGAGCGGGCCCGGGATCTGCGGCAGCGGCCGATCGAGGTCCTGGCGCACGTCGAGTCGACCGGCCACGGCGGCTCGATGGACCAGTGGCCCGACTACGCGACGATGTACTCGAAGGACGCCGGCCCCCTGCTCTGGCAGCGGAGCGGGCTGCGGCCCTCGGACGTCGACGTCGCCTGCATGTACGACTGCTTCACGTACACCGTGCTGGTCACGCTCGAGGAGTTCGGGCTGTGCGAGCGCGGTCAGGTGGGGCGCTTCTTTGCGGAGGGCCGCGCGACCTACGGGGGGGACGTCGTCGTGAATCCGCACGGGGGCCTGCTCTCCGAGGGTTACATCCACGGCCTCAACCACACCTACGAGGCGGTGCTCCAGCTTCGCGGCGCCGCCGCGAACCGCCAGGTGAAGGACGCCGAGATCGCCCTGGTCACGGCCGGCGCCGGTCCGTTCGGCGGCGCGATCCTCCTCGGACGGGCCGCGTGATGGACCTCGACAGTCCGCCGCAGCCCCGGCCCGACCTCGATACCGCCGGGTTCTGGGAAGCCACCGCCGGCGGCCGGCTCGCGCTGTGCCGCTGCGCCGAGTGCGGGCTGTGGCTGCACCCGCCGCTGCACGAGTGCCGCCGTTGCGGCGGCAAGACCCGCTTCGAGCCCGTCTCGGGTCGCGGCACCATCTACACCTACACCGTGGTGCGTCACCCCGCGGTGCCGGGGTATCTGCACCAACTGCCCTACGTGATCGCGATCGTCGAGCTCGACGAGCAGGCGGGGCTGCGCCTGCCGACGCGGCTGGTCGACGTCGAGCCCGAGGCCGTGCGCGTGGGCCAGCGCGTCGTCGCGGAGATCGTCGCTCTGCGGGGCGGGGAGTTTCGCGTGCCCGTCTTCCATCTCGCGGGAGACGGAGAGCGGGCGTCTCCGAGCGGCGGGGGCTG
>CAYOIG010000197.1:0-4538 GCA_964403915.1 uncultured Myxococcaceae bacterium | reverse complement strand
GGCCAGAAGGGGCTGCGCCTCGCGCCACGCGGCGCAGGCGCCACCGGATCCGCCGCCGGCGGAGAGACGCCGGCCCACGAGCACGGGGGCCGCAGGCCCGCAGCCGAGCCGACGGCTTCGGCTCACCCCGGTGAGGTGATCGTCGATCCCGGTCGGCGGCAGACGGCGGGGGTGCGCACGGCTTCCGTGCAGCGCGAGCCCTTCGGTGTGACGATCCGGGCGCTCGGGCTCGTGGGCTACGACCAGGGGGCGATCCACGACGTCACGCCGCGCGTGATGGGCTACGTGGGCGGCCTCTCCGTGCGCGGCGTCGGCGAGACCGTCCGCGCCGGCGATCTGCTGTTCACGCTCTACAGCCCGGAGCTGTTGACCGCGCAGAAGGAGTATCTGACGGCGCGCGCGAGCCAGCGTGGCGATGCCCTGGCCCGAGCGGCCGAGCAGAGACTTCGCCTCTGGGGAATGTCGGCGGCCGACGTCGCGCGCATCGCGGCGACCGGCGCGCCGCTCGAGTACGTACCGTTCCACGCTCCCGCCACCGGAATCGTGATCGAGCGGAACGTCGTGCAGGGCAGCGGCACCCAGACGGGAGAGCGCCTCTTCCGCATCGCCACCATCGATCGCGTGTGGATCGAGGCCGAGCTCTACGAGGCAGATCTCGCACTCGTGGGCGCCGGCACACCCGCGCGCATCACGCTGCCTTATCTTCCCGGCGAGCGCTTCGAAGGCACGGTCTCGCTGATCTCCCCGGTGCTCGACGCCGCGACCCGAACGGCGCGGGCCCGTATCGAGCTTGCGAACCCAGGCGGCGCCCTGCTGCCCGGAATGTACGCCACCGTGGCGCTGCGCCGGGAGCTCGGCGACCGGCTGGTGGTGCCGGCCTCCGCCGTGCTCTACGCGGGAGAGCGCCGCTTCGTCTTCGTCGATGCCGGCGATGGCCGGCTGCGGCCGCAGGCCGTCGAGACCGGCCTGCGGGACGGCGAGCGTCTCGAGCTGCTCTCGGGCCTCGAGGCCGGCCAGCAGATCGTCGTCTCGGGCAACTACCTGATCGCCTCCGAGAGCCGTCTCGGCAGCGCTCTCGAGCAGTGGTGAGCGAGAACGCTTCGCCGGTCGGGCTCATCGCCCGCATCATCGCGCTCTGCGCGCGCCATCGCGCCCTCACGCTGATGGCGGTGGCCGCTCTCACGCTCTGGGGCGCCCAGGCCCTGCGTTCGGCGCCGCTCGACGCGATCCCCGATCTCGGCGACGTGCAGGTGATCGTCACCGCGCAGTGGCCGGGCCGCAGCCCGGACCTCGTCGAGAGCCAGATCACGTATCCCATCTCCTCGCGCCTGCTCTCCGCGCCGGGCGTCTCCTACGTGCGCGGGCAATCCGACTTCGGCGTCTCCTTCGTCTACGTGGTCTTCGAGGAAGGCACCGACCTCTACTGGGCACGGAGCCGCGTGCTCGAATATCTCAGCGGCGCGCAGGGCAGCCTGCCGCAGGGGGTCACGCCCGAGATTGGCCCCGACGCCACGGGCGTGGGCTGGGTCTTCGAGTACGCCCTCGTCGACCGAACGGGCGCGCACGACCTCGCGCAGCTCCGCACGCTGCAGGACTGGGTGCTTCGCTACGCCCTCGCGAGCGTTCCCGGCGTCGCCGAGGTGGCCTCGGTGGGCGGCGCCGTGCGCGAGTACCAGGTGCTGGTCGACCCGCTGAAGCTCCTCGCGTTCCGGGTCTCCATCGGCGACGTGATCGCTGCCGTCCGCGCCTCGAACCAGGACAGCGGTGGCCGCCTGCTCGATCTCGCGGGCCATGAGTACGTGATCCGGGGGCGAGGCTATCTGACGGGTGCGGACGACCTGCGCCGCATCCCGCTGCGGGTTTCGGATCGGGGCGCTCCCGTCAGCGTCGCCGACGTGGCCGAGGTCGTGGTCGGCGCGGCCATGCAGCGCGGCGTGGTCGAGCTCGACGGCGAGGGCGAGACCGTCGGCGGCATCGTGGTGATGCGGCTCGGCCAGAACGCCCTCGACGTCATCGACCGCGTGAAGGCACGCATCGAGGAGGTGAAGCCCGGCCTGCCGCCGGGCGTCGAGCTGGTGGTCGCCTACGACCGCTCCGAGCTCATCCTGCGCGCGATCGACACCCTTCGCCGAACGCTGCTCGAAGAGATGGCCGTGGTCGCACTGGTGATCGTGATCTTCCTTCTCCATCTGCGCAGTGCACTCATCCCGATTCTCACGATTCCCGTGGGCGTGACGCTCGCCTTCATCCCGATGCAGCAGCAGGGCCTGACCGCCAACATCATGTCGCTGGGCGGCATCGCGATCGCCATCGGCGCCATGGTGGATGCCTCGATCATCCTCGTCGAGAACGTGCATCGCCGGCTCGAGGAATGGGAGAGCGAGGGCCGCGCGGCGCCGCGCGGAGAGGTGATCCTGCACGCCATGCAGGAGGTGGGGCCCAGCGTCTTCTTCTCCCTGCTCGTGGTCACCGTCTCGTTCCTTCCGATCTTCATGCTCGAGGGGCAGTCGGGGCGCCTCTTCAAGCCGCTGGCCTTCACGAAGACGTGGGCCATGGCGGCCGCCGCCCTGCTCTCCGTGACGCTCACGCCGGCCATCGCGGCCATGCTCATCCGGGGTCGCATCCGCCGGGAGGACGAGAATCCGCTCAATCGCTGGCTGGTGCGCGCCTACGCGCCCGTGGTGCGCTTCGCGCTGCGCCGTCGTCATGCGCTCGTCGTGCTCGCGATTCTCGGTCTCGCGGCGACGGTCCCTGCCTTCCTGCGCCTCGGCAGCGAATTCATGCCGCCGCTCAACGAGGGCACACTGCTCTACATGCCCACGGGCACGCCCGGAATGTCGGTCACGGCGGCTGCCGAGGTGCTGCAGCGCATGGACCGCGAGCTGAAGCGCTTCCCCGAGGTGGAGCGGGTCTTCGGCAAGATCGGGCGCGCCGACTCGCCTACGGATCCTGCCCCCTTCTCGATGATCGAGACCACCGTGACGCTCCGGCCCGTCGAGCAGTGGCGCGAGGGCCTCACCTGGGCGGGCCTCGTTCGCGAGATGGACGAGACGCTCCGCTACCCCGGCATGCCGAACATCTTCTGGATGCCGATCCAGACCCGCACCGAGATGCAGGCCACGGGCATCCGGAGCCAGCTCGGCGTCAAAGTCTTCGGCCCGGATCTCGAGACCATCGGACGAACGGCGATCGAGATCGAGCGCGTCCTCGGCAGGCTTCCCGCCACGCGCAGCGCCGTGGCGGAGCGCACCACGGGCGGCTTCTACCTCGACGTGCGAATCGATCGCGACCGCGCAGCGCGCCTCGGCCTGCGCGTGGCCGACGTGAACGAGGTGATCGAGACGGCGCTCGGCGGCGAGGCCGTGAGCGAGACCATCGAAGGCCGCGAGCGCTACCCGATCCAGGTGCGCTACGCGCGCGACTTCCGGCAGGATCCCGACACGCTGGCACGCATGCTGATCGCGACGCCCGCGGGCGCACAGGTGCCCCTCTCCCAGGTGGCCGACGTCGCGTTCACGATGGGCGCGCCCATGATCCGCAGCGAGGACGGCCAGCTTCTCGGCATCGTCTCCGTGGACGCGGGCGACATGCCCATCGTCGACTACGTGGCGCAGGCCCGCGAGGCGGTGGCGCGCGAGGTCGCGCTTCCCGGCGGCGTCCGGCTGGCGTGGGCCGGGCAGTTCGAGGCCTTCGAACGCGCCCGCTCCCAGCTCCTGCTGGTGGTGCCGCTCACGCTCGCGCTCGTCGCTCTGCTGCTCTACCTCAACACCGGCTCCGCGGTCGAGACGGGCCTCATCCTCGGCCTCGTTCCCTTCTCGCTCATCGGCGCCGTCTGGCTGCTCTACCTGCTCGGCTACAACCTGAGCGTGGCGGTCTGGGTAGGCGTCATCGCCCTGGCCGGGCTCGATGCGCAGAACGGTGTCGTGATGCTGCTCTACCTCCAGCTCGTTCATGCGAAGCGGACGGCAGAGGGCCGCATGCGCGACTTCGCCGATCTCTCCGAAGCCGTGGTCGAGGGCGCGGCCGGTCGCATCCGGCCCAAGCTCATGACCGTGCTCACGATGATCGTCGGCCTCGCGCCCCTGCTGTGGAGCAGCGGCACGGGCGCCGACGTGATGAAGCGCATCGCGGCACCCATGATCGGCGGCCTCGTCACCTCCTTCGGCGTAGAGCTGCTGGTGTACCCCGCCCTGTACGCAATCTGGAAGCAGCGGAGCTTGCCCCGGAGCGAGTGAGGAGGCCGGACATCGAACCCGCGAGCGCTGCGCGTGGACGTTCTTCCTGCGGCTGCCATCCTCTGGCCGTCGGGCGCCGCAGCCTCGCAGGCTCCCTACCGGAGACGAGGTCCATGATGAGCCTTCCCCGCCGGCTGCGTTTCGGGATCTTCCTGGCGCCGTTCCATCCCGTGACCGAGAACCCGACGGCGGCGCTGCGCCGCGACTTCGAGCTGGTCGAGTGGCTCGACGAGCTCGGCTACGACGAGGCCTGGATCGGCGAGCACCACAGCGCCGGCATGGAGATCATCGCCTCGCCGGAGG
>CAYOIG010000196.1:0-5355 GCA_964403915.1 uncultured Myxococcaceae bacterium | reverse complement strand
TGCAGCGTCGGGCCCATGCCGGCACCCGTTCGCAGCAGACCGGGCCAGGTGACGGCGGGATCGAGCCCGGCCTGCGCGAAGAGAGCGCGCTCACGCTGATGCGTTCCGGAGTCGTCGCCCCGGCTCGCAAATGGCGCCTTCGCCGAGGCGATGCGTCCCATCGCCTCGGCCGCGCTCGCTGCCTCGCGCACCCGCGCTGGATCTTCGGCCGGGCCCGCGATCAGGAAGAAGTTCTCCGCGAGCGGGCGGCGGTCGAGAACGAAGCCCTCGGCGAGGAGAAGCTCCTCGGCTTCGGGAGCGTGCGCCAGCACGAGATCCGCATTCCCGGCACGTGCCATCTGCAGCGCAGCGCCGCTGCCGACCGCGATCACCTTCACCTCGATCCCCGTGCGCTCGCGGAACGGCGGCAAGAGCACGTCGAGGAGCCCGGCATCGCGCACGCTGGTGGTGGTGGCGAGAACGACTTCGTTCTCGGGCTCCGCTGCGGAGGGTGCGCTGGGGCCGCAAAGAAGAGCCGCAACGAGCAGCAGGGCAGTCGAAGCAAATTGGGGAGCGCGCATCAGGAAGCCTCCTCGGTGTGACCCGTGGCCGGTGCGCCGAAGCCGCGTGCCTCGAGCTGGCGACGCGTCTCGCTGCCCGGCGCGAGCAGACGGCGCAGGGCCACGACCGCCGGCTTCGTGAGACGATCCTCGGGCACCACGAAGTCGTACTGCTCGGCGCGCAGCGGCCGAAAGCGCAGGCCGGCCTCGCGGGCGACGGTCTCGATCGCGACGCCCCAATCCGCCCTCCCCTGCGCCACGGCTGCCGCCACCGCATGGTGCGAGCGCGGCTCGTAGACGTAGCCGGGAGGCCGCCTGCCGGCGAGAAGCTCGTCGATGAGAAGCCGCGTGCCGCTGCCTCGGTTGCGGCTCACCATGCGCAGCGCACCGTCCGCGAGCAGCGCCTCGGCGGAGCGCGTCTCTTCCGGTCGTGTCACGACACCCTGCATCCGCACGTAGCCCGGCAGCAGCACGAGCCCGGCCGAGAGGAACGGCGTGTTGTAGCGCCCGCTCGCGGCGTCGAGCAGGTGGACGGGCGCCACATCGCACTCTCCGCGTGCGGCCGCTGCGAGCCCTCCCTGGGAGCCCACCGCCATCAGCTTCACGCGGAAGCCCTCGCGGGCAAGCGCACTCGCAATCAGGTCGAGGCCTGCGCAGTGGCTTCCGATCACGACGAGATCGGCCACCGCGAGATCGTGGCCGATGAGCGTCACCTCGACGGAAGCTCCGGCATCGAGCTGCTCGACGTTGCGCGGGATTCGCACGAAGCCGTCGGCGCGGCTGAACGCGGTGACACTGCCGCTTCCCTTTCCCATCGGATAGGCCGCGAGACCGCCCGCCGGCTGCGGCACGAGGCCCACCAGCAGGTACTCGAGGCGGCCGCGCTCGGAGATCGTCCGCAGCGCGAGCCGCGCGTCCAGCGTCTCGCGGAGCTCGGAAGGAAGACCGCCGAGGCGCCGGATCACGGGCGCGACGAGCTCGTGAAAGGTGAAGACCGCCGAGGTCGGAAAGCCCGGCAGGATGGCGACGGGCCGCTTTCCCGCCGCGGCGAGGCAGATCGGCTTGCCGGGCTTGAGCGCCACGCCGTGCACCAGGATCCCGGGTGCGAGCTCACCGACGACGCGGGCACAGAGGTCTCCCTCGCCCTTCGAGGTTCCGCCCGAGAGCAGCACGACGTCGGCGCCCGCGAGCGCCTGCGAGAGGCCGGCGCGCAGGGCCGCCTCGTCGTCGCGGATCGTTCCGGCGAAGCTGGGCTCACCGCCGAGCTCGCGCACGGCGTCGGCAAGGATGCGGGCGTTGCTGTCGTAGACGAGACCCGGACGCATCGTTGCCCCCGGCGCGACGATCTCGTCGCCCGTCGACAGGATGGCGACACGCGGGCGCCGCACCACGGGAACGCGGTCTCGGCCGATGGCCGCGAGCACGCCGGTATCGCGCGAGCTGAGACGCACGCCCGAGAAGAGCACGGTCTCGCCGCGCCCCATGTCGGTGCCCGCGAAGGAGACGGCACCGCCGGGCACCGTGGCCCGCCGCACCACCACGCTGCGGCCATCGTCCTCGAGGTCCGTGCCCTCGACCGGCACCACGGCATCGGCGCCACGCGGCAACATGCCACCCGTGGCGATCGAGGTGACCGTGCCTTTCGCCACCTCGTGCTCCGGCGCCACACCCGTCGCGATCGACTCGGCGTTGCAGCGCAGGCGGACAGGCTCCGCCTCGGTGGCGCCAAACGTGTCCTCCGCGTGCACGGCGAAGCCGTCCATGTTGGAGCGATCGAAGCCCGGGACGTCCACCTCGGCGCGAATGTCTTCGGCGAGAACGCGGCCGAGGGCCTCCGCGAGCGGCACCGTCTCGGAGGGCAGCCGTGCGAGGTCGAGGGCCGCGTGCCAGACGCGCTCGGCCTCGTCGCGGCCGAGCACCTCGAGAAACTGCCGCTGCTTCAAGGCGAGACCTCCGCGTCCTCGTCGTACAGCAGCACTTCGACCTCCGCCCCCTCGGGCATGCCTTCGAGCCCGCGCGGCACGATCACACAGCCCGCCGCGCGAACCGTCGAGGACAGGATCGATGCGCCGGTCGTGGCGATCGGAATCGCGCACGCCTCGTCGATCGCGACGCGTACGTAGTCGGTTCTGCCCACGGCCGAGCTGATCTTGCGTCCGAGCGGAAGGCGCACGCGGCGATGCGGCCAGGCGCGCGGGCGTCCGCCGAGCGCTCGGATCGTGGGGCCGGCGAAGAACTCGTAGGCGCACAGGCAGCTCACGGGATTGCCCGGGAGCAGGAAGACGAACGCCGCGCCGATGCGGCCGACGCCAGCCGGGCTCGAGGGGCGCATGGCAACGCCGTGGAACTCGAGCGAGCCGAGCTGCGCCACGAGCCCCGGCGCGAAGTCTTCGCGGCCAACGGAGCTGCCGCCCGACACCAGCAGCACGTCGGCACCCGGCGCCGCCAGCGCCGCGCGGATCGGCTCTTCGCGGTCTGGCAGCAGCGCGAAGGGCAGCACCTCACCCCCGTCACGGCCCACCAGCGCACGAAGCATCACGCTGTTGCTGTCGGCGATCCGGAAGCCCTCGGGCCTGGTGCCCGCGGGCACCAGCTCGTCGCCCGTCACCACGAGCCTCACCTGCGGGCGGCGCACGCAGGGCACGCCGGCCACGCCGATCGACGCCAGCAGACCGGCATCCTGCGGGCGCAGCCGCCGGCCGGCGCGCAGCACCACTTCACCGCAGCGAAGATCCTCGCCGCGGGCGCCGACGTGCTTGCGCGGCGGAACGGCCTCTCGCACCGCGACCGAGCCCTCACGCTCGCTCGCCACCTCGGCCATCACCACGGCATCGGCGCCCGCCGGCATCGGTGCGCCGGTCATGATCCGAACGGCTTCGCCGGGGCCGAGCGATCCCGCGAAGGGCCGCCCGGGCATCGACTCGCCGCGCAGGACCAGCGGCACGGGGTCGTAGGCCGAGGCGCCGAACGTATCCTCGCCGCGTACGGCGTAGCCGTCCATCGCAGAGCGCGCGAAGCCGGGCACGTCGACCGCCGACTGCACGTCGGCGGCCAGCACCCTGCCGGCGCAGGCCAGCAGAGGCACCTCTTGCATCGGAAGCGCCGCGGCCTCCTGCGCGAGGAAGCGCTCCACCTCCTCCACATCGGCGCGTGCGGAGAAGCCCTGCATGCGAACGTCACGCACCCGTGTTGCCCGCTCTCGAAAGCCCGTGCGGGCAGGAGGAGCCCTGCCCGCACGTTCTTCGCTCGCCAGCGCGCCGATCCGGGGCGCGCGCTCTCAGCCGCTGGCCTTGATCGCGAACGTCTCTTCGCGATACGGCATCTTTCTCTTCGCCTGCGCGATCACGTCGGCGCCGACGTCGAACTTCAGGGCGCCGCTCGGCCCGATGCCCTCTTCTTTCATGCAGGTCGGCAGATCGTCGTCGGCCTTCGTGAAGCCAGCCGCGTCGTTGAAAGCCCACTCGTCCAGCAGACACTGCCAGCCGATGTCCGCCACCTGCTCGCGGGACACATCGCTGCCGAGGAGCAGCGTGTAGAAACGCGCCATGTCGGCGAGGGTCGGCTGCAGAAACTGGCAGAAGCCCGAGGAGTCGCAAGCCGCGTTCACGAGCTGAGACTCCTGCGACGCGCGTGCGAACTGCTCGGCCGGCAGGCCCGGGTTGATGATCAGGCCGGCCGTGTGGTCGGCGCCCATCGGGCTCGTGGCATAGGTCACGCCCGTCGCCTTGAGCGGCCGCGGATCCCACGCCGGGATCGACTGCCCCTTCACCACCGGGATGCGCGCGTGCTTGCGCTTGCGGCCGATCGCGAGCGCGCCGTTGCCGATCGCCTGACCCAGCTCCGTGCCCTCGGCGATCTCGCGCAGGATGCGCTTCGCTCCCTCTGCGTCACCGAAGGCCATGCCTCCCGAGTCCATGTAGACCGCGATCGCGGCTCCGGTTTCGATGGTGTCGAGGCCGATCTCGTCGCACAGGCGGTCGAGATCGGCGACATCCTCCCAGCTCGCGATGCCGCAGTTGGAACCCAGCAGCGTCAGCGTCTCGAACTCGAGCGCCGAGGTCTTGTACTTGCCCTGCGCGTCGTTCACTACGTTGCTGCACTTCACGATGCAGCCCGTCATGCAGTTGTGCATGCCGCCGCCGCGCGTCGCGAAGCTCTCCACGATGCGCGCGCCGTCGAGGCTCGTAACGTGCTCGAACTGGCCCGCCGTCCGATTTCGCGTGGGGAAGGTGTTCAGCATGTTCGCAACCGACACGAAGGCGCTGGTGCCCGTCTTGAACATCTGCGGGCCGTCGAGGTAGCCCTTCGTGAAGGTCTTGCAGAAGTCCATGAAGGCCTTCATGTCCGCCGGGCGGCGCACCGGGCGCTTGCGGGCGTCCACTGACACGAACTTGAGGCCCTTGCTCCCCATCACCGCCCCGAGGCCGCCGCGCGCGGCGTGGCGCGCCGGATGGCGCGAATCGCCGTCGGTGCAGGCCACCGAGGCTCCCTTGAGCCGCATCTCGCCCGCGGGGCCGATCGTGATGAACGAGGCGGACGCATACTTCTTGCCGAGCGACTCGCACAGGGCGTAGTTCCACTGACCCTTGTGCTCATCGGCCGGCACGACGCGAAGCGAGTCGGCCGTCACCTCGAGGCCGTAGCGCTTGGCCGGATCCTTCGGCTGGCCCGTGACGACGATCGCGCGCACGCCGAGCTTCATCAGATCCTGGCCGGGGTTGCCGCCGGCGTTCGCCTCCTTGATGCCGCCCGTGAGCGGGCTCTTGCCGCCGATCGAGATGCGTCCCGACGTCGGCGCCGCGGTGCCCGACATCAC
>CAYOIG010000195.1:0-1868 GCA_964403915.1 uncultured Myxococcaceae bacterium | reverse complement strand
CGGCGATGCCGACGGGCGTCGCCTTGCCGTCCATGATCTCGCCGAAGGCGGCCTCCAGCACCGGGGCCGGAACCTCGTCCCCGCGCACGGCGATTTCGATTGCAGCGGCGAGGCTCATGCCGCGCGCCGTTCCCCGCAGCGTGCGAGGAAGTTCGCCAGGAGGCGCTTGCCCTCGAGCGTGAGGACCGACTCGGGATGGAACTGCACGCCCTCGACCGGGAGCGTGGCGTGCCGCACGCCCATGATCTCGCCGTCGTCCGTGCGGGCCGTGATCTCGAGCACGGCCGGGCAGCTCTCCTCCTCGATCACCAGCGAGTGATAGCGGGTGGCCTCGAACGGCTGCGGAAGCCCGGCGAAGACGCCCTTGCCATCGTGGCGGACGAGCGATGTCTTCCCGTGCATGAGCGTGCGGGCGCGCACGATGCGCCCCCCGTAGGCGACGCCAATTCCCTGATGACCGAGACAGACGCCGAGCACCGGGATGCCGGCGCGCGCGAACCGATCGACCACCGCCACGCTGACGCCCGCATCCTGGGGCTCGCCGGGGCCCGGCGAGATCACGAGGCCGTCTGGTCTCCGCGCGAGGAGCGCCTCCGGGGTCTCGACGTCGCTGCGCACCACTTCGACGACGGCGCCGAGCTCACCCAGGTACTGAACGAGGTTGTACGTGAACGAGTCGTAGTTGTCGATCACGAGGAAGCCCGGCGCTGCGATGCCCGTCATCAATTCTCTCCTTCGCGCGCGAGATCGATGGCCTGGATGAGGGCCCGGGCCTTGCTCAGGGTCTCCTGGTACTCGGCCTCGGGGTCCGAATCCGCCACGATGCCTGCACCGGCCTGCAGGTGGAGGGCGTCGTCCTTCACGAGGATGGTTCGGATCGTGATCGCGGTGTCCATGTTCCCGGAGTAATCGACGTAGCCGACGCAGCCGCCGAAGAAGCTCCGCCGCACGGTCTCGAGCTCGTCGATGATCTCCATGGCGCGCACCTTGGGAGCGCCGGAGAGCGTCCCGCACGGGAACGTCGCGCGCAGCAGGTCCAGCCAGTCGAGACCCGGCCGCAGCCGGGCCGTCACGTGGGAGACGATGTGCATCACGTGCGAGTAGCGCTCGATCACGGAGTAATCGCGCACCTGCACCGAGCCGATCTCCGCCACCCGGCCCACGTCGTTGCGCCCGAGGTCCACCAGCATCAGGTGCTCGGCCCGCTCCTTCGGATCCGCGAGCAGCTCCGCCTCGAGGGCGAGATCTTCCTCGGTCGTGCGCCCGCGCCGACGGGTGCCCGCGATCGGCCGCACGTCGATCTGCCCGTGGTCGAGGCGCGCCAGGATCTCCGGCGAGCTTCCGATCAGGACCGGCCCCTCCATTCGCAGGAAGAAGAGATACGGGCTCGGATTGATGGCGCGCAGGTGCCGGTAGATCAGGAACGGATCCGCCTGCAGCGGGATCCTCAGGCGCTGGGAGAGCACCACCTGGAAGACGTCCCCCGCCTCGATGTACTCCTTCGCCCGCTTCACGATCTCGTGGAACTGCTCGCGCGGAACGCTCGACTGCACGTCCATCGGCGCTCGGACGGGCTGGTGCGGCGGCTCTGCCCGCAGCGGCTCCCGCAGACGCCGTACGACGTCGTCGAGCGCCCGGACCTCGGCCCGATGGCGTGCGCGGAGATCCTCCTCCGGGCGGACCTCCACGTGCCGCACGACCAGCGCGGTATGACGAATGTTGTCGTAGACGACCACCGTCTCCGGCAGCACGAACCACAGATCCGGCCGGTCGAGCTCGTCGGGGTTCTCGTCTGGAACGTGCTCGATGAAGCGGACCCAGTCGTAGCCGATCATGCCGACGGCACCGCCCACGAAGCGCGGGAGCTC
>CAYOIG010000194.1:0-2443 GCA_964403915.1 uncultured Myxococcaceae bacterium | reverse complement strand
ACCTCGCCCGTGCAGTCGAGCAGGCGCACGTTGCGAATCCCCGCGCGTGCGAGACGCCGCGCCATCTTGAGCACGCGCTTGGTCGAGTACTCGACCCCCACGTGGGGCGTCGCGGGATCTGCGAGCGCGAGATCCATCAGGTACTCACCGCGGCCGAAGCCGATCTCCACCACCAGCAGGCGCTCCGGCTCGAAGTCGCTGCCAAAGAGGGCCGGCCAGCCCTTCGCGCGCACGTCCTCCTCGCTGACGCGCCAATCCGCGCCGGGGATGTCTCGCTTGAGCGTCCGCGGCACGGCTAGGCTCCCGCACCCGGACCGCGGCCGGCCACGAGGCCCGCCAGGGCCCGCAGGCCGGCGAAACGCGGGAGCCGCGGATGCACGTCGACGAGCACGCGCTCGGCGGCGCCGAGCCCCGCGCGGCGTGTCACCTCGGCCAACGCCTCGAGCGGCCCGCCGAGGCTGTCCACGAGGCCAAGGCCGTGGGCTCGCGCGCCGCTCCAGACACGGCCCTGCGCCACACGCTCCACGGCCTCGGGCGCGAGCCCGCGCCCCTCGGCCACGCGCGCAACGAAGGTTTCGTAGACGGCTTCCATCTGCGCGCGGAGGGCGGAGCGTTCGCCGGATGTGAAGGCGCGGGCTTCGGAGAACAGGCCCGCCCGCGCCCCCCGCTCGATGGCCTCGCGCCGCACGCCGAGGCGCTGGTACAGGCCCTCGAGGTTCGCCTTGCCGCCGACGACACCAATCGAGCCGGTGAGCGTCCCCGCCTCGGCCAGCACGCTGCCCGCAGCCATCGCGACGTAGTAGCCGCCCGAGGCCGCGACGTCTCCCATGCTGACCACGAGGGGCTTCTCGCGAGACAGCAGCGACAGCTCGCGCCAGAGCAGATCGGACGCCAGGGCGTCGCCACCCGGCGAGACGAGGCGCAGCACGACGCCGCGCACGCGGTCGTCCTCTCGCAGCCGGCGCAGCAGCGCGCGCAGCGTCTCCGTCGCGATTCCGCGCAGCCCGCGGCCGCGCCGGATCGTTCCCGACGCCACCACGTAGGCCACGTGCGCCGGCTCGCGCAGCAGCGGAAGCCAGCCGCCGTCGGCCACCCGCCAGGCGAAGTAGACTGCCGCATCCACGAGACGCTCGGCTTCAGCGGCCGCAACTTCGCGGACCGCCTTCTCGAGCTCGTCGGGATAGAGGGCCGCGTCCACCAGCCCTGCAGCGCGTGCCGCCTCGGTGGTGAAGAGGCCCTCGTCCACGAGCTCGCGCACGCGCGCGGGTGCGAGGTCGCGCCCCGTGGCGACCGACGTGACGAGCTCCTCGAAGAGATCGTCCAGCAGTCGCTCCAGCTCCTCTCGCTGCTCCGGTGACATGGACGCGCGGGTGAAGGTCTCGGCCGCGCTCTTGTGCGAGCCGACACGAACCACGTCGGCCTCGACGTCGAGTCGCTCGAGCAGGCCGCGCAGGAAGAGCCCCTCGGCCCGCAGCCCCGTCAGGTGCACGCTGCCGCCGGGCGCGATCCAGAGCTTCGAGGCCGCACTGCCGAGGAAGACGTCACTCGTCTCGAGCGTTTCCGCGTAGGCCACCACGGGCTTGCCGGCGTCGCGCAGCGCCACGAGCGCGCGGCGCAGCGCCTGTCTGCGGCTCCAGCCGCCGAGCCCCCCCTCGAGCTCCACGAGCACGCCGCGCACGTCGGCATCCTCACCGGCGGCGGCCAGCGTCTGCAGCACCTCCAGCAGCCCGAGCCCGCCGCTGCGCGGTCGCAGGCCTCCTATCTCCCGCAGCTCCCCCAGCGCCCGCCCGAGGCGCAGCCGCAGCCAGAAGCCGCCGCGGCGCGCCGCGGCAGGGCGCAGGAAGACGCGCCGCCCTGCCCGCCGCAGGTTCACGCCGACCCGGCGCAGGATTCCCTTCGTCGCGGAACGAGCCGCCATCAGCGCGTTCCGTTCCGGCGCCGGCACGACACGTCTGCCCTCGTCCGGTGGCCTCCGCCGCCCGCGCTCGCAAGCGCGAGGCGGGCGCTGCCGCTAGAGAAGCCCGGCCGCACGGGCAGGCGACTTCTTGCGCAGCGTCTCGAGCAGGTGGCGGATGATCGAGAGCACGGAGCGGTCGAAGTATTGGTTGTCGACGATGGGCACGTGGAAGCGATCCGCCAGCTCGAGCAGGTGGTCTTGGATGCGGAGGATCGCATCCAGGTGCTCGAGGTAGCGATGCTGTGGACGGTTCGCCTCGTCCTTGGCCCGTGATGCGAAGCGGCTGCGGAAGACCTCGGGATCGAGGGTCGCCACCAGCAGGAAGACCACCTCGGCGCGGTCCTTGTACGCGTCGAGATCGATCAGGCCCGGGACCACAGAGACGCCGTCGAGGATCACGCTCGCGTTCTCGGCCACCGCGCGATCCATGATGCCGCGAACGCCGACGGAGACGATCTGCGCCTGGTCGCGGAAGCCCTCGACCAC
>CAYOIG010000193.1:0-2608 GCA_964403915.1 uncultured Myxococcaceae bacterium | reverse complement strand
CGGCAGTTCGGGCTCGGCCGGCGGCGCAAGCGCGAGCGGCGCCGGGGCCGCGGGAGGCGAGGCGTCCGGCAGGAGCGCGGGCGGAAAGGATGCGACCGGAGCGGCTTCCTGCGGCGCTGGGCTGGCTGCCGTGGCGACGGGACCCGTGGTCACGGGAGCGATGACACCGCTTCGCTCCAGCAGCAGCGCGGCACCCGCTCCGAGCGCCGCAGCAGCGAGCGCGAGCGCGAGCCAGCGCGGGGTCTTGCGATCCGTCTCCGCGGACGCGACACGCCCCAGCACGGCAGCCTCGAGCGAAGGCTCGGCCTCCGCGGCACGGTCCTGCTCGAGGCGGCGCAGCGCCTTCAGAATCGTGCTCAAGCGAGGTTCCTTCCGGTCTGCCGAATGGCGGCATCCGACGACGTGAGCGGCTCGGCGGGCGCCGGCGACGTCGCCGCGGGCTCGGGCTCCGCGGTCGCAGGAGAGCTCTCCTCCGGGGGCGCATCGACGGGCGGCGCTGCCACGTCGGCGTGCGCAGCGCTCGCGATCGGCGCCTCCACGTGCGGCGCGCGCGAGAGCCAGAGCCAGAGGCCAGTGCAGACGATGAGCACGGCCGCGAGCGAGACGTCGACGAGCGCCGGCCGTGCGAGCCGGCGCCGCAGCCAGCCGCCGCTTCGGTGGCCTCGAACTTCGGCGGCTGCGGCACGCACCACGCGAGGCCCCACCTCGCGGGCCCGCGCCGCGTAGCCCGCGAGCAGCGCGCGATCCGCGAGCACGTTCACCACGCGCGGGATGCCGCCCGAGAGCCGGTGCAGCTCGCGCAGCGCTACGACGGAGAACGGCTCGCGGGCGGCGCCAGCGGCGACGCGCAGCCGGTGCCGCACGTACTCTCGCGTCTCACTCGGTGACAGCGGACGCAGCCGCCAGCGCACGCCGATTCGCTGCTTGAGCTGGCGCAGCTCCGGCGATTCGAGCATCGCATCGAGCTCGGGCTGGCCGAGCAATACGATCTGGATCAGCTTCGAGGTCTCGGTCTCGAGGTTCGAGAGTAGCCGCACCTGTTCCAGCGTCTCACGCTCGAGATTCTGAGCCTCGTCGATGATGAGCAGCACGCGCCGCGCTTCGCGCTTCTTCTCGAGCAGGAAGCGGTTGAGCGCGTCGTTCAGCTCGCGCTGCGAATCGCTCTCGTGCGAGAGACCGAACTCGGAGTTGATCGTCTTCAGCAGTTCGAGCGCGGAGAGCCTCGGGTTGAAAACGAAGGCCACCTCGCTGTCGGCGCCGAGGCGCTGCAGGAGCGTGC
Organism: uncultured Myxococcaceae bacterium; assembly: GCA_964403915.1. Taxonomy (GTDB): domain Bacteria; phylum Myxococcota_A; class UBA9160; order UBA9160; family UBA9160; genus MYXO. The sequence goes on along the minus strand of CAYOIG010000193.1, from coordinate 1,329 downwards.
GGCACAGGGTGGTCTTCCCCGTGCCGACCTCGCCGGTGATGGCAATGAAGCCCTCTCCCTGCTCGATTCCATAGAGAAGGTGCGCCAGCGCCTCGCGATGCGACTGCGCCAGGAACAGGAACCGGGGATCAGGGCTCAGCGCAAAGGGCTTTTCGCGCAGGCCGTAGAACGCGGTATACATCCTCGCGCCATCCTCATCGAAGGTGCAACCCGTTGAAAGACAAAGGCTATCACTCGTCTCGGGGGAATGGAACCGCCGTCGGCGTCGACGTCGGCGCCACGCTCGCGAAGATATCCATTCGGACACCGGGCCACGCCGCGGAGTTCACACTCGTCCCCGCTGCGGCCCTCGGCGACGTGGCCGAGATCATCGAGCGCGCCCGACCGGGCCGGGTCGGCGTGACGGGCGGCGGCTCGAGCGATCTCGCACGGCTGCTCTCCCACGAAGTCTACGCGGTGAACGAGTTCGCGGCGTGGGGTGCGGGCTCCACCGCCCTGCTGAAGGAGCAGCTCGGGCAGGATCTGACCACCGAGCGCCATCTCGTCGTGTCGGTGGGCACGGGCACATCGGTGATGCTGGTCGACGGCTTGGCCGTGTCGCGCGTCGGCGGCACCGCCCTCGGCGGCGGAACGGTCGTCGGCCTCGGCTCCCTGCTGACGGCCGTCCCGGGCTTCGCACGGATCGCGGAGCTCGCCGCCAACGGCCAGCGGCGCAACGTCGACCTGCTCGTCTCCGACATCTACCGCGCCGGGGAGATTCCCCTTGCCGGAGACCTCACGGCGGCCAGCTTCGGCAAGTTGATGCGAAGCGGAAGCGGTGGTCCGGCGCCGGAGCCCGAGGATCTCGCCCACGCGCTCATGGGGCTCGTGGGAGAGAACATCGCACTCATCTGCGGCGGCCTCGCGGCGGCGACCCAGGTGACGCGCATCGTCTTCGGAGGCTCGACCCTGCGCGCGAATCCGGCGCTGGTCGACGTGCTTCGGGAGATCACCCGGGCGATCGGACGCGAGCCGATCTTTCTCGCCCACGGCGAGCACGCCGGTGCGCTCGGCGCCCTGCTGCTGGCCGATGTCCGCTGAACGCACGGCTCAGGGCGCGACGAGGCCGGCGCGGATCGCGAAGCGCACGAGCCCCGACACCTTGTGGATGTCGAGCTTCTCCATCACGTTGGCGCGGTGAGACTCGATCGTCTTGAGCGAGACACCGAGCTGCTGGGCGATCTCCTTGCTGGAGAGTCCCTCCGCGATGAGGTGCAGCACCTCGCGCTCGCGCTCGGTGAGGCCCGACGCAGCGTAGGAGGGCCGCTCGCCGGGGCGCGCGATTGCGTT
>CAYOIG010000192.1:0-6879 GCA_964403915.1 uncultured Myxococcaceae bacterium | reverse complement strand
ATTCGTCGCGGTACTGGCGGTAGGTCCAGCGGCGGTCGTGCTGGATCAGGAAGTCGCGGTCGGCGAGCGCGGCGTGCTCGGCACGGGCCTCGATCTGGGCACCGAGCGTGAAGGGGGCGTCGATGCTCAGCGGGGTCGCCTTCATGGGTCCTCCTGGTCGCGGGTCCGTAGCGAACCCGCGATCCTATCAGAGCCCCCGGCGCCCGGGATCAGTGCTCGATGATCTCGAGGATGTAGCGCTTCTTCTCTTTGCCGCTGGCCGCCGCCATGAGGGTCCGGATGGCCGAGGCGTGGGCGCCCCCCTTTCCGATGACCTTTCCCAGATCCTCCTTGGCCACCCGCAGCTCGAGCACGTGGGCGTGCTCTCCGATGACCTCCTTGATTTGAACCTCATCCGGCTTGTCGACCAGCGCCCGCACGATGGCTTCGATCAGCGACTTCATCCGCATCCCCCTCGCAGCACCGGCGGGTCGGCCCGCCAGCAGCCCGGTTCTCTCTATTCTAAGCAGATCCTGCCAGGATTGTGGAATGAAACCTGAGAAATGAGCGCCAACTTGCGGGTGGCGAGCCGATTCCGCCGGGCGGACGGGGAAAATCGCATCGCGCCGCATCCCCCCGGTCGGGGGACCCGCACCGTTGACGCTATCCGCCCCCGCCGCGACATTCCGGCGGTCGAATCGCCAGCGAGGGATGCATGGACCTTCATTTCAAGCCCGAGCACGAGAGATTTCGCCAGGAGCTGCGCGACTGGCTCTCGGCCAACCTCGAGCGGCCCTTCATTGCCGAGCAGCGCGACCCCCGCAACGACGAGAACAGCCTCTTCGAGATTCGCCGTCGCTGGCAGGCGAAGCTCAACGCCGCCGGCTACCTGGGCATGGACTGGCCCAAGGAGTGGGGCGGGCGGGGCGCTACGGCCGTCGAGAAGGCGATCTACACCGAGGAGACGTTCCGGGCCGACGCCCCGCCGATTCCGAACGTCCTCGGCATCTCGCTGCTGGGTCCGGCCCTCATCCACCACGGCAGCGAGGAGCTGCGCCGCCGCGTCATCCCGAAGATGCTCTCGGCGGAGGAGATCTGGTGCCAGGGCTTCAGCGAGCCCGATGCGGGTAGCGACCTGGCGGCCCTACGCACGCGCGCCGAGCCCGACGGCCAGGACTTCCGGATCACCGGCCAGAAGGTGTGGACGACCTTCGGGCCCTGGTCGGACTGGATCTTCGTGCTCGCCCGAACCGATGCCAGCGACCGCCATGGCGGCATCACGTTCTTCCTGGTGCCGCTCCACCAGAAGGGCGTCGAGGTTCGCGGCATCAAGCAGATCTCGGGCGAGAGCGAGTTCGGAGAGGTCTTCTTCGACGGTGCCCTGGCCAGGCGCGAGGACATCGTCGGCAAGATCGGCGAAGGCTGGCGCATCGCGATGACGGTGCTCTCCTACGAGCGCGGGGCCCTCTCCCTCGCCTACCCCGCCCAGTACGACGGCTACCTCGCGGATCTCGTGGCCGGCTGCCGGGAGAGCGGCATCCTCTCGCGGCCGGACGTGCGCGAGAAGCTCGCGCGGCTTCTCGTGGACAACGAGGTCATGCGCGCCAATGGCCTGCGCAACCTCGCGACTCTCGAGGGAGGCCAGAAGCCGGGCCCCGAGGCGTCGATCGAGAAGCTCTACTGGTCCGAGTACGCCAAGCGGCTGGCCGATACCGCGCTCGATCTGCTCGGCCCGCAGGCGCAGCTCACCGTGCGGGCGCCACACGCACGTCCGGAGATGGACTGGGCCTACGAGGCGCAGTGGTGCCGCGCCGGCACGATCTACGCCGGATCGTCCGAGATCCAGCGCAACATCCTGTCGAAGCGGGTGCTGCAGCTCCCGGACGCGAGGGTGCAATGAAGTTCGAGCTGGACGAAGACCGTGCGCTGCTGAAGAGCTCGACCCGCGAGCTGCTGGAGCGCGAGACCCCGCTCTCGGAGGGCCGCTCCGTCATGGAAGGCCCTGAAGGATTCTCCCCGAAGCTCTACGAGCAGCTCGCCGAGCTGGGCTACCTCGGCCTCACGTTGCCCGAGAGCAAGGGGGGTGCGGGCGTCGGCGTGATCGGCCTCGCGGCGGTGCTGCACGAGGCGGGCCGGGTTGCGCTGCCGGGGCCCTATCTCGACCTCGTGCTCGCGGCCGAGGCACTGCACCACGCCGGCAGCGCAGCGGAGGGTCTGCTCGCCGAGCTGGTGGCTGGCAAGCGACGCATCGCCCTGGCGCGTGCCGAGACCGTCTCCGGCCTCGAGCCCGCCACGCCTGCGACGCGTTTTGCGGCCGGACGCGTGCGCGGTACGAAGACCTTCGTGCCCTTCGGTGCCGCGGCGGACACCTTGCTGGTGACCACGGCCGAAGGCCTCGTGCGGGTCGATCGCCCGGCGCAGGGTTTCCGCGTCGCTGCGCTTCCGACGCTCGACCACGCCCAGCGCTTCGTCGAGATCGTCCTCGACGATCCGGGAACCCTCCTTGCCGATCGGGCGCAGGCGGCGGCGTGCCTCGAAGCGGCCGACCGTCTCGGCGCGCTCGGTGCCGCGGCCGTGCTGCTCGGCCTGATGGAGCGCTCTCTCGAGCTCTCGGTCGCCTATCTCAAGGAGCGCAAGGCCTTCGGCGTGCCGATCGGGAGCTTCCAGGCGCTGCAGCACCGCGCGGCCGACATGCTGCTCCGGGTCGAAAGCTCCCGCTCCGCGGTCTACCGCGCCGCCTGGGCCTTCGATCACGACCCCGGATCGGCACCGCTTCTCGCCGCGACGGCAAAGGCCTACTGTGGCGACGCCGGACGCTACGTCTGCGGAGAGACGATCCAGATCTTCGGCGGCGTGGGCTACACCTGGGAATACGATCCGCACCTCTACTGGAAGCGCGTGAAGACTCTCGAGCAGTTCTACGGCTCGACCCGAAGCCAGCTCGAGGCCGTGCTCGAGGCCGCGGGGATCTAGCCAGCCACCGAGGCCCGCCATGCCCTCGCCCGACGTGACAGCCCGGATCCTGCGCCGGCTGCTCGCGAGCGGGGTGACGGGGCGTGCCGAGCGGCTGCTGCTGCGCCTTCGACCGGCAGAGCTCGCGCCGCTGCTGGCGGATCTGACTCCCGCCGAGATCCGCAGCGCGATGGAGCTGCTCCTCCGCCACCGGATGGCCGCCAAGACGATCCGCGAGCTTCCGCTCGAGCTCGTCCCGAAGGTGATGGATGCGCTCACCGACGAGCACGTCGCCGGCGTCCTGTCGCGGCTCGAGATCGACGATCTCATCGAGCTGATCGAGGCGGTCCCCGACGACCGTCGCGAAGGCGTGGTCGCCCTGCTCACCAACGCGAAGCGCGCCGAGCTCGAGCAGGCGGAGAAGTACCCTCCCGGCAGCGCCGGGCGCGTGATGACGACGGACTTCGTCGCACTCCGCGAGACCACGACCGCGCAGGAGGCGATCGATCGCGTTCGCGCCCTCGGCGAGGACACCGAGGCGATCCTCTACCTCTACGTCACCGACGACAAGGACGTGCTGCGGGGCGTGGTTCCGATACGCCGTCTGGTGTCGGCCTTGCCCGATCGCCCGTGCAGCGCGCTCATGATCCACGACCCCGTCCGGGTGAAGGCGAGCGCGAGCCAGGAGGAGGCCGCGCAGCTCGTCTCGCGGCACAACCTGCTCGGCATCCCCGTGACCGACGCCGAGGACCGCCTCCTCGGCGTCATCACCGTCGATGACGTGATCGAGGTCATCCACGAGGAGGCGACCGAGGACATCTATCACCTGGCCGGTCTGTCGGAGGACGACCGCGTCTTCACCCCGCCTTTGCGATCGGCCGGCAAGCGGATGCCGTGGATGCTCGTCAACCTCGCAACGGCCTTTCTCGCCTCGTGGGTCGTCGGGCTCTTCGAGCACTCGCTGCAACAGGTGGTGGCGCTGGCGATCTTCCTGCCCGTGGTCGCCGGCATGGGTGGCAACGGCGCCACGCAGACCCTCACGGTCATCACGCGCGCCATCGCCCTCGGCGAGATCGAGTTCTCGAGCGGCTTCCGGGTCATCGCCAAGGAGCTGGCCGTCGGCCTCGCCATCGGCACGGTCACCGGGCTCGCGGCCGCCGCCGTCGCGCTGCTGTGGCAGCGGAGCCCGTACCTCGGCCTCGTCCTGTTCCTGTCGATGGTGGCGAACCTCGCCATCGCCGGCCTCGCGGGGGCCTCGGTCCCGCTCATCCTCAAGGCCTTGCGGCAGGATCCCGCCCTCGGCTCCGGGGTGATCGTCACCACCTTCACCGACTGCTGCGGCTTCTTCGCCTTCCTCGGGATCGCGACGCTGTTTCTCGACCGGCTGATGTGACCGGATCGGCGCAGGACGACCCGCAGGGCCGGCGACCGACGCCCCGCCGGTCCCGAGCGCCTCGGGCCCCCTTCACAGTGGCGATCCCCCGGGAATCGGGGACTCTCTCCCCGTGTCCACGCAGCGCGCCTACATCGCCGGAACCGGGTTCCACGTTCCGCCCCGCGTCGTCACGAACCACGACCTGATCGCCCTCGGAATCGAGACGACCCACGACTGGATCGTCGCACGAAGCGGCATCGAGGCGCGGCGCTTCGCCGACGACGGCGAGGGCCCGTCCGACATGGCGCTGCCCGCCGCGCGCGACGCGATCGAGCGCGCAGGGCTGTCGCCCGAAGACATCGACTTCATCGTCTTCGCGACGCTCTCTCCCGAGCACGCGTTTCCCGGCTCCGGCTGCTACCTGCAGGCGAAGCTCGGTCTTCCCGGCGTTCCGGCGCTCGACGTCCGGAACCAGTGCTCGGGCTTCCTCTACGCCCTCGGCTGTGCGCGCGGGATGATCGCAGCGCGGATGGCGAAGAACGTCCTCGTGGTCGGCGCCGAGAAGCACAGCGCCGCCCTCGATCTCAGCACCGCGGGGCGAACCGTCGCGTGCCTCTTCGGCGACGGCGCAGGCGCGGTCGTGGTGCGGGGCACCGACGATCCGCGCCGGGGGATCCACTCGCTCCAGCTCGGAGCCGACGGACGCTTCGCCGACGCGCTCTCGCAGAAGGTCTGGGATACGCGGCAACGCCCGTTCATCCCGCGCGGGCCCGATGGCCGGGGAATCGTCGAGCAGGAGATGCTCTGGGCCCACATGGACGGAAAGCGGGTTTTCAAGAGTGCCGTCGAGACCATGCTGCGGTCGGTGCTCGGGCTGTGCCGCGAGAACGACATGGAGGTGAAGGACCTCGACCTCCTGGTGTGCCACCAGGCGAACCTGCGGATCAACGAGTTCGTTCGCGATCAGCTCGGGCTGCCCGCGGAGAAGGTTCCGGGGAACATCCAGAAGTACGGCAACACCACCGCGGCCACCCTTCCGATCCTGCTCGCCGAGCTCGAGCGCGACGGGCGCCTCGAGCGGGGAATGAAGGTCGCACTCGTGGCGTTCGGCTCGGGCTTCACCTGGGGCTCCGCCTACCTGGTCTGGTGAGGCGCTGCCCCGGGCCTCTCTCCGCGCTCCCGACGCTCAGTCGCGCCCGGCCGTCTCGACCACGCGGCGCACGCGGTCGTCGACGGGAGCGTCGAGACCCACGATCCGGTGCGCGATGCGCCCCTCCGGATCGATCACGAACGAGGCGACGAGGTGGGCGGGCTCCTCGCCGGCCTTCCGGATCACGCCAACGCCATAGGCCTTCAGCACCGCTTCCACGTCGGCGGATGGGCCCGTGAGGAACGACCAGTCCGAGAGGTCCGCACCGCGCTTCAGGGCATAGGCCCGCAGCACCGCCGGTGTGTCACGCTCGGGATCGAGGCTGATCGAGACGAAGCGCGTCTTCGAACGCTCCCGGGGCGAGAGAGCGCGCTGCACGTCGACGTGCAGCCCCGTCATCACCGGACACGGTCCGGTGCAGTGCGTGAAGATGAAGTCGAGCACGACGGTCTTGCCGCGCAGGTCTTCGAGCGCGAGGGGGCGCTCGTCCTGGTCGGTGAGCCGGAAGGGCGGCGCCACGTCGCGCTCGGCAACGGCCCCCGCGAAGGTCGGCCCCGAGCTCGCGCCCGCCTCCCCTGCGGCACCGATCGTCTCGACACCCACGACGCGGTAGCTCCGCTCCGGGTGCGTGACGTAGAAGCGGATCTTCTGCCCGGGCGAGAGCGTCGAGAGCAGCGCCACGTCCGGCACGTCGAAGCTCATGGTCATGCCGGGCATGAGACCCGGAATGTCATCGTGTTCGATCACGATCTGCTTCAGATCGGGCCGAACCTCGCGCACGACGCCCACGGCTTCGTAGGTCTTCTCGCCGCCTTCTCCGCAGGCGAGCACCAGTACCAGGACGATCGTTCGCCACAGGGGCCGCTGCGGGATCCCCGCCGTCATCGCACGTCGGTCCCGTACGTCTGCTCGAGGTAACGGACGATGTCGGCCGACTCGAACATCTCGGCGCCGGTATTCGGGTCGGCGAGAAACGGCACCATCATCCGGCCCGAACGCGCGACGAAGGCCTCGCGTCGCGGGCTGCCCTTGCCGACGTTGTGGAGCCGATACGGCAGCTCGAGGCTGCAGAGGGCCTCCCGCGCGAGACGACAGAAGGGAGACGACTCGAAGCTCCAGAGCTCGAGTGGTGCCGCCGGTGCGCGCGACGCGACGGCCCGCAGCCCATAGCCCGGCCGCAGGGCGGATGCGAGCCCGAGGGTCGCCTGCGCGAGAAGGCCCGGCTGCAGCAACGCCGGCACGCGCCCATCGCCGTAGGTCTCGAAGAGGTAGCCCACGATCGCGTCGGACTCGTACATCTCCTTGCCCGTATTCGGATCGACGAAGTACGGGAACTGCTGCTTCCCGCCGCGCCGCTCGAGCTCGGGCCGGAATCGAAGCCCGCCCTTCGGGCACGGCAGGATCCGCGCGTCGAGGTCGAGAA
>CAYOIG010000191.1:0-1987 GCA_964403915.1 uncultured Myxococcaceae bacterium | reverse complement strand
GGCCGTGGCCGGGCCGGGCCCGGCGCCGGCGAACACGCACTGGCTCTACTTCTGGGCGGCCATGGTCGGCCTCGTGCTCGCCCATGCGGCCAACAACATGATCAACGACTACTTCGACACCGTGGGCGGCGTCGACACCGAGAGCTACGTGCGCGGACAGTACGCGCCGCATCCGATCCTCTCGGGTCTGGTCTCGAAGGGCGGCCTGCTCGCAGCGATCGCTGCCGTGAACCTGCTCGATCTCGGCATCCTCGTCTGGCTCACGCAGGAGCGCGGCCCGCTGGTCGTGGTCTTCGCGCTGCTCGGCCTCTTCATCAGCGTCTTCTACGTGGCTCCTCCCCTCCAGCTCAAGCATCACGGCTGGGGAGAGCCGGGCGTGGCCATCGTGTGGGGCCCGCTCATGATCGCGGGCACCTACTTCGTGACCACGGGCGAGATCCATCCGTGGGTCTTCGTGGCGAGCCTTCCCTACGCGATCCTGGTGACGACCGTTCTCATCGGGAAGCACATCGACAAGCACGACGCCGACTGCGCCAAGGGCATCCACACGCTGCCAGTGATCCTCGGCGCAGACCGCGCGCGATTCCTGAACCAGCTTCTCATGCTCTCCTTCTTCGCGCTCATCGTCTGTCTCGTGCTCACGGGAACGCTCGGCGTCTGGACGCTCATCGTCTTTGCGGCCGTGCCGAAGCTCCGCGGCCTGCTCCGCGTACAGGGCGCCCCTCCCCCGCCGGAGAAGCCAGAGAACTACCCCCTGTGGCCGCTCTGGTACGTGGCCTGGGCGTTCGTCTTCACGCGCCTTTGCGGCGGGCTCTTCGTGATCGGGCTCGCACTGAACGCGATCTTTCCGGTCTTCCTGTAGCCCGGCGCAGCGGCTCCTCACTCCGTAGTCGCGCGTCCATGAAGCCCCCGAGGCGAAGGCCTCAGCTCCGGCCACATTCGACGAACGCTTGTTTCATCGTAATCGTATGGGTTGCATGTGAATCGGATGCATCTATTCTCTTCGCATGCCGATGGTCCAGGTTCGCAACGTCCCCGAGGAGCTGCACCGTGAGCTGAAGGCCCGTGCGGCGCTGGCCGGGATGTCCGTGTCCGACTACCTGCTGCAGGAGCTGCGCCGCTCGCTGGAACGGCCGACCCGGCAGGAGTTGCTCCGGCGCCTTGCGAGGCGAACTCCCGTGCGGCCGCGACCGGCGCCGGCGCAGGCCGTTCGCGCCGAGCGCAACAGCCGGTGATCGTGCTCGACGCCTCGGCCGTCCTCGAGCTGCTGCTCGGGACGGATCGAGGGAGCCGCGTCGCCGAGCGTATCGCCCGGCCGGAGGAGACGCTGCACGTTCCGCACCTGCTCGATCTCGAGGTCGCTCAGGTTCTCAGGCGTTACGTCTCACGCGGGGAACTCCACGAAGCGCGAGCCGGCGAAGCCCTCGACGATCTTCGGGACCTCGATCTGAACCGCTATCCGCACGACGTCTTCCTGGACCGGATCTGGGAGCTCCGCCACAACGTGTCGGCGTACGACGCCTCTTATCTCGCCCTGGCGGAGGCCCTTGGCGCTCGCCTCCTCACCGCGGATACCCATCTCGCCGAGATTCCGGGAGCAAGGGTGAGAGTCGAGCTTCTCTGAGCGCTGGCCGCGCCGGATTCCGGCCGCGGCCGAGCCGACCTCGCACTACCCCGCCGGCGGCAGGTAGCCGCCCGCCACCTCGAGGAAGGCGTCGAGCTGCGCCTGCGCGAACGCCGCGTCGCGGCCGAGCTCCTCGGCGAGGATGGCCGCTGCGCGCGGCGCGGCTTCGATCGCGGCGCGCGCATCGAGCACGAGGCTCCGCGTGCGCCGGGAGAGCAGATCTTCGAGGCTGCGTGCGAGCTCGTGCCGGACGGCCCAACGGAGCTGTCCGCAGAGGTAGGGAAGCCGCGGGTGCAGCTTCTCGCGGTGAGCAGGCGCCGCATCGAGAAACGCCGCAACGCGCCCCGCGTCGCTTCCGTACAT
>CAYOIG010000190.1:0-2172 GCA_964403915.1 uncultured Myxococcaceae bacterium | reverse complement strand
CTCGCCGCGCGAGAGCGACTTGCCATCGGGCGCGAGCACGCGCACGCCGAGGCCGAGGCCGGCCGCGAACTCGACCAGCCATGGCACGTAGCCGAAGCAGGCGCCGGCCATGGGGATGCCGATCATGCGCTCGCCGGGGCGTCCGGCGAGATACGGCGCCAGCAGCGCCTCGCGCTCGTCGAAGGCCGAGGGAGCCTCCTTCGGGAGCTTCGCCCGCACACCGGACGCAACCTCGTACTTCGGGCACGCGCCCCCGGAGAGCACGGTCTCCTCGCCGCCCGAGACGGCGACGCGCGTGCGCGCGATGGTGCAGAGCGTCGCGCACTGGCGGTCGCGGCACTGGAACTCGCTCTTGTCCACGACCTCGGCGCCCAGCACGCGGGAGAGGTCGAGCGCCGGCGCCTGCGCGAGCGTCGCGGCGCCGAGCTCGTCGAGCGCGCAAAGACCGATGCCCCAGGCGCCCATGGCGCCCGGGTTCGGCGGCACCACCACCTCGCGGTCGGTCACGGCTGCGAGCGTCCAGGCGAGCGAGGTGCCCGAGGCCGGCTTGCCCTGGAAGAAGATTCGCTGCCCGAAGGTGCGCTGCCCTTTCACGCGGTTGATGTAGTTGTGGATCACCGAGTACTGGAAGCCGGCGAAGAGATCGCGCACCTCGAAGCCCTCGTTGTGGGCTTCGGCCGCCGCGTCGGCGACGAAGACGGTGCACATCTGTCCGAGGTCCGGCGGGCGCGTCGCGCTCATCGCGAGCTGCGTGAACTCGCCGATGTCCTCGACACCGTAGAAATGGGCCTGCTCCTCGAGAAACGAGCCCGTGCCCGCCGAGCACGCCTTGTTCATGTCGCTCTCGACGATCCGGCCTCCTTCGATCTGGATGAACTTCGCGTCCTGTCCCCCGATCTCGACCACCGACATGCTCTCGCCACCGCGCTCGTCGCAGCGGATGGCGGCCGTGGCGTGGGCGACGATCTCGTTGAGGGTCGCGATGCGGTCCGCGGCCTCCGGGAAGGCGGCGCGCATCACGGTGGCTGCCGCCTCGCGGCCCGAGCCCGTGAGGGCGATGGCGCGCACGTCGGGCGTGGTCTTCTCGAGGACGGTGCGGACCAGGCGCTGCACGGCATCCACCGGATTGCCCTGCGTGCGGTCGTAGACGTCGAGCACGATCTCGCCCGTCTCGATCGAGGTGAGGACGGCCTTGCTGCCCGTCGAGCCGAGATTGAGGCCGAGCACGCTGGGTGCCCGCTCCGCCCCCGCAGCGACGGGAGGCGCCTCGAGCTGCTGCACGCGGCCCTGCCACGCGCTCGCAGGTCGCAGAACGGTGAAGCGGGCGCGGGTATGCGAGAAGAGCGAGGCAGGGTCTTCGGGCAGGCGCGCCAGCGCCCCGCCGCGGCATTGTTCGGCCGCCAGCAGTGCAGCACCGATTGCTTCGAGGAAGAGGAACGACTCCGGCACTCCGACTTCGGTGCCGAGCGCCTCGCCGAGGGCCCCGACGAGGGTGCCGAGGCGCGCGCAGCCGCCGATGGCGTAGACGGGGCCGTCCACGCGCGCGCGCGCCAGCAGCGCCGCCACGTAGCGAGCGATCGAGCCGAAGTAGCCGCGGAAGAGGGCGTCGGCCGGACGCCCCTGGTTTCCGAAATGCGTCATCTCGCTCTTGGCGAAGACCGAGCAGCGCGCGGTGATCGGAATGGTGTCGCTCGCGCCTCGTGCGAGCGCATCGGCCTGCTCGATGCCGAGGCCGAAGCGCCCGGCGATGCGGACCATGGTCTCGCCGGTGCCGGACGAGCATTTGTCATTGCCGACGGCCTGTACGCGGCCCGTGTGGTCTCGCGTGAGGACGCTGTAGCCGCGCGCGCCGACGCTCACGAGATTGAGGGGCCCTTGCAGCTCCGGGAGGGCCTCGATGGCGGCCGTGAGACAGGCATCCTCCGGAAGGCCGCTGATCACCGGTGCGCGCAGCTCGTCCGCGTGAAGGCCCGTGGCGCCGAGGGCGTCACAGGCCGCGATGCCCGCCGCGCGGTACCAGGCCGAGAGGGCCTCCGCCGGCCGGCCGTCGTGAGCGATGCAGTCGCGCCGCTCGACCCGAAGCCGGCCGTCCTCGACGACGAGCACCACCAGCTTCGCGGCGGCCTTGCCGAGGTCACAGCCCGCCACCCGCACCGCCCGCTGCATCGAGTT
>CAYOIG010000189.1:0-2173 GCA_964403915.1 uncultured Myxococcaceae bacterium | reverse complement strand
GGCGAGAGGCCTGCGGGCTCGCTTTGGCGCGGGAGCCGTCGTGGTGACGGACGGCGGGCAGGGCTGCGCGATCGTCGCCGAGGGCTTCGAGGGCCGGGTGCCTTCGCTCGCCGTGAAGACGGTGGATACGACGGGCGCCGGCGACGCCTTTCTCGGCGGGCTCCTCGCAGGCTTGCACCACGGCCTCGCTTGGCAGGAGGCCGGGCGTCTCGGCAACGCCTGCGGCGCCGCCTGCGTCGAGCGTCTCGGCGCCTTCCCCGAGGAGCCGCTGCGCGCCCGGGCGCGCGTGCTCGAGCTCTACGGCGGTGCCCTCAGGCTCGGCTCGCTTCCTGCGGACGAGGACGGCAACCACGCCGCTGCGCCGGTGCCCGACGCTGCCGGTGCAGCGGCCGCCGGCCACGAGGCGCTGGCGACGCTCGACGTCGTGCTCGAGGAGCTGGCGGCACTGCGCCAGCGGACGGGCCCGGAGGCCTTCGATGCCGCGCTGCGGCTCGTTCGGGAGTGCGAAGCCGGCGGCGGGCGTGTGCACGTGACGGGCGTCGGCAAGGCGAGCCACGTGGCCGGCTATGCGGCAGCGCTGCTCTCCTCGACCGGCACGCCGGCGAGCTTTCTCGACCCCCTCGAGGCGGTGCACGGGGCCTCGGGGCAGGTCGTTCGTGGCGATGTCGTGATCGCCGTCAGCCACAGCGGCGAGACCGAGGAGCTGGCGGCGGCGATCACCCTGGTGCGGGCGCTCGGGGCCCGCGTGGTTGCGGTGACGGGAGCGCCGGGCTCCTGGCTCGGCCGACACGCCGATGTGACGCTCGATGCTTTCGTGGCGCGCGAGGGCGGCGGCCTCGGGCTTGCGCCGCGTGCCAGCGTCCTGGCCCAGTCGCTACTGCTCGGCGCGCTGGCGGCGGCGCTCGAGAGCGAGAGCGGCTTCGGACGGTCGGACTATCTGGCGCGGCATCCGGGCGGCAGCCTCGGCAAGCGGCTGCGCGGCGAGTAGCTGGCGTCAGTCGCCGCCGGCCTGTGCGATCTCCTCGCCACCGGAGAGCCGGTAGCCCACGCCGCGGAGCGTCTCGATGTAGTGGCCGGCCGGTCCGAGCTTGCGCCGGATCCACTTGACGTGCGTGTCCACTACGCGCGGCGTCATTCCCGAGCGCGAACCCCAGACCTCTTCGAGGATCTGCCGTCGCGAGAGCACGCGCCCCGCGCGCTGCATCATGGCGACGAGCACGTCGAACTCCCGCGCCGTGAGGGGTATCCGCTCGGCATCCACGCGTACGGCGTGCTGTCCGAGGTCGAGAGAAAGGCGCTTGAAGCTGAGCGAATCGCCCCCAGCGAGACAGTCTTGCTTGCGCGTGCGCCGCAGGATGGCAGCGATTCGAAGACCGAGCTCGCGCGGGTGAAAGGGCTTGGCGACGAAGTCGTCGACGCCGACCTCGAAAGCAACGACGCGGTCCATCTCCGCAGCCGAGGCGGTGAGCATCAGGATCGGCACGCGCGCGAGCGCGGGATCCTCCCGCAGGGCCCGGCACAGGCCGAGGCCCGAGAGATCCGGCAATACCAGCTCCGTCACCACGGCGTCGGGTGCCCCTTCGCGGGCGTGCCGCAGCGCTTCTTCCCCCGAGCGGGCGAGGTGCGTGCGATGCCCCGCGGCTTCGAGGCAGGCCGAGATGGCCTGCTGGGCCTCGGACCCAGGATCGACGATCAGGACATGTGAAATGGCGCTGCCCCCGCGTGGAGATCCGATCCACGAGAGTCCAGCACTCGTCTGCGACGATTCGTGGGGCAACGCGCGTCGTGAATGCGAAGTTTCGGTGACGGAGGCTCATGAATTCGTAACGGGATCCCCTCTCTCGCGTGCGTCCAGAGGCTCCTCCGGGCGCTATCCCATCGGGTCGTCGCCGGGGCTGCCTTCGGGTCCCCCTGCGACTTTGGGAGGAGGCCTCCGAATGCCTCATGCCATGGACCTCGCGCTCGCCCGCCGCGTGCTCGCAGCTGACCCCGCCGCCTTCGAGCAGGTCTTCGAGCGCTTCTATCCCTGCGTCCTGACTCATGTTCGGCGCCAGCTCGGGGACGAATCCCGGGCGTGCGGGGTGACCGAGGCCAGCCTCAAGGAGGCCCTCGAAACGCTCTCGGACTATGACGGCACGCTACCGCTGGCGGCCTTCGTGCTCACGATCACGCG
>CAYOIG010000188.1:0-7055 GCA_964403915.1 uncultured Myxococcaceae bacterium | reverse complement strand
GCACGCACAGCGTGCTTCGTGCGTCGGTCGCTGGAGAGAGGGTTCGCGCGGCCGGAATCCTCTATCCCACGCGGGCGAGCGAGAGGCCGGCGACGATCGAAGACCTCTCACTTCCGAATGCCGCGGGCCTGCGGGTGATCGATCGGGACGGCGACCGGCGCGTCGTTCTCATACACCGAAATGAGTCGGGCGACGTTCTGCCGCTGCCCGCTGCAACGACCGGGCTGCACGACGCCGAGACGGACGGCAGCGTCGCGCTCTTCGATGCCCACGCAGACGGGAGCCTGCGCCTGGCGTGGGCCGAGCAGGCCACGCGCCTCGTCTACGACGGCGTCGCGCATCTCGAGAGCGCGACGCGTGGCCGGCTCGGTCTCTCACTCGGGGCCGGGCGTGCGGAGATCGTGGCGCAGAACGCCGACGCCGAGGTGCTGGTGCGCGGCCTCGGCTTCGTGCCCGCAGCCGCGGACGGCGTGTGTGGGCTGCGCGTGACGCCGGCCGGACCGGTCGTACGCCTCGGCCGCGAGCGCCGCTTCGTGCTGCGGGCCGACGGTGGAAACTCGGCGCCGGCCGCCGACCCGGGAGGCGATCGCCCGGCGAGCCCCGGGCGTGAGGTGGCCCTCGACGCCTCGGCGAGCTGCGATGCAGACGGTGACGCCCTCACGGCACGCTGGGAGCTCGTCTCTGCGCCCGCCGGCAGCGCCTGGCTGCTCGAAGGGGCGGAGAGCTTTCATCCGCGCCTGCTCGCCGACCGGCCGGGCCCGTATCGCCTGCGCCTCGTCGTGACGGACACGCACGGCGCGCAGAGCTCGCCCGCGGAGCTGCGCGTGATCGCCGGGCCCCCGTGCAGCGACGGCGTCGACAATGATCTCGACGGCTTCTTCGATCATCCCGAGGATCCCGGCTGCAAGTCGGCCGATTGGCCGATCGAGGATCCCCGCTGCAGCGACGGCCAGGACGACGACGGCGACGGCCTCACGGACTGGCCGGCCGACCCGGAGTGCATCGGCCCCCACAGCCCGCGCGAGGACATCGTCACCTGCGGGCTCGGCTTCGAGCTCGCGCTGCTGCTGCCCCCGCTCCTCTGGCTGCGCCGGCGCAGCCGCCGTCGGATCCCTGGTGCGGCTGGGCAGGGAACGATCCGCCGAGAAGAGATCGGGAGATCGGGTGCCGGTGACGTTTGACACCCCGGCAGGGCAGGCACACCCTCCTACCCATGGCGAACCCGCGCGACACGCAGATCGAGTGCCTGCGGGCAGAGCTCGAACGACGCGACGAGATTCTCGAGGCCTATCTCTTCGGTTCCCTCTCCCGCGGCGACGCACAGGCCCATAGCGACGTGGACGTTGCGGTGTACCTCGATCCGGAACAGCGGGCGAGGGGGGGGCTCGGCGACGCGGTCGAGCTCGCAGACGCTCTCATGTCGGTGCTGAAACGAAACGACGTGGACGTCGTCGTCCTCAACGACGCGACGCCGCTTCTCTACCACCGCGTGCTGCGCGATGGTATCCGGCTCTTCGCCAGAAACGTAGCCACAACGACGGCGCGGGAGGGATATGCACTCTCACGCTATCTCGACGATCGGCACAGGATCGACATGATCGACGCTCTCCTGAGCGAGCGCTGGAAGCGTGGGGAGCTCGGGAGGTGACGGGTGGGAAGCCGGACCGGATGGTCGTACGGCGCCATCTGGGAAGTCTCGACTTCGCGGTCCGCGAGCTGCGGCCGCACGCGGGGAAATCGGTAGGGCGCCTACGAGAGGATGTGAACGAGCGATGGGCGGTGGCCCACGGCCTGTTGTTGTGCGCGCAGAACGTCCTCGACATCGCAACGCACATGGCGGCGAGTCGTGGAGTAGACCCCGCCAGCTACGGGGACGCGGTGGAGCAGCTCGGCAGCCTGGGCATCGTTCCGATCGATTTCGCTCGGGATCTTCGCAAGATGGCCGGCTTTCGAAACGTGGTCGTACATGGCTACCTCGATCTCGACCTCGAGAAGTTGCACTACGTCCTGAACCATCATCTCGATGATTTCGTTCGTTTCGCTGAGCTGATGGAGCGAGCACTCGAGGCCTGACGGGGCGGTGCGCTCCGTTCCGCTCAGTGCTCCCGCAGCTCGAGCCGGCCGATCTGGTTGCGGTGCACCTCGTCGGGGCCGTCGGCGAAACGCAGCGTGCGTGAGTCGGCGAAGAAGGCCGCCAGCGGAAAGTCGGCCGAGAGGCCACCGGCGCCGAAGGCCTGGATCGCGCGGTCGAGCACGCGCAGCGCCATGGCCGGACCGGCCACCTTGATCATGGCGATTTCCTTGCGCGCCACCTTGTTGCCGACGGTATCCATCATGTAGGCAGCCTTGAGCGTGAGCAGTCGCGCCTGCTCGATGTCGATGCGCGACTCCGCAATGCGCTCGAGCGTCACGGTCTGCTCGGCGATGGGCTTGCCGAACGTGATGCGCTCCTTGACGCGTTTGCACATGAGATCGAGAGCCCGCTCGGCCTTGCCGATGAGGCGCATGCAGTGGTGGATGCGTCCAGGGCCGAGGCGCCCCTGCGCGATCTCGAAGCCGCGCCCCTCGCCGAGGATCAGGTTGCCGGCCGGCACGCGTACGTTCTCGAACAGCAGCTCGCCATGGCCGTGGGGCGCGTCGTCGTAGCCGAATACCGTGAGCGGGCGCACGACCGTGAGGCCGGGAGTGTCTCGCGGCACCAGGATCTGAGACTGCTGCTCGTGGCGCGGAGCTTCGGGGTTGGTCTTCCCCATCACGATGAAGATCTTGCAGCGCGCGTAGGGGGCCCCGGTGATCCACCACTTGCGGCCGTTCAGCACGTAGTGATCGCCGTCGCGCTCGATGCGCAGGCGGATGTTCGTGGCGTCGCTCGATGCCACGTCGGGCTCGGTCATGGCGAAGGCCGAGCGGATCTTTCCTTCGAGCAGCGGTGCGAGCCACTGCCGCTTCTGCTCCGGAGAGCCGTAGCGGTGCAGCAGCTCCATGTTGCCCGTGTCGGGGGCGGAGCAGTTGAAGATCTCGGGCGCGATCAGCGAGCGTCCCATGATCTCGCACAGCGGCGCGTACTCGAGATTGGAGAGTCCGGCGCCGTGCTCGGTGTCGGGCAGGAAGAGATTCCAGAGCCCCACGGCGCGGGCCTGCTGCTTCAGCCCGGCCAGCAGCGGCCATTCGTCTCGCCAGCGATCCGGCCGGCTCGCGAGCCACGCCTCGAAAGCACGCTCGTTCGGGTAGACGTGCTCGTCCATGAAGGCCTCGAGCCGGCGCTGGAGGTGCTTCACCTCGTCGGAGTGATCGAAGTGCATAAAGCCTTGGTTTAGAGCCTCTTCTCCAGCACGTCCACCATGCGGAAGCGCCGGAAGCCAACCTTCTCGTAGGCCCGGAATGCCGTGCGGTTGGCGGGCGAGAGCATGAGCAGCGCGGCGACGGCGCCGGCGTCGAACTCGCGCGCCAGCGCGAAGCCCACGAGGCCCGAGCCGACGCCGCGGTCGCGCAGGTTGCGGACGACACCGACGTAGGCGACCCAGGGCCGCTGCGGCCAGTGGGTCTCGAGCTCGACGAAGGCGACGACCTCCCCGGCCTGGCGCGCCACGGCGTGCGCATGGCGGCGGCTGGTGATGAAGGCACGTGTCGTGTCGACGCTCCGCGCCTCGAAGCCGCAGGCCTCGTAGATCTTGTGGATCGTGTCGGCGTCCGCCGGTCGTGCGGGCTCGAAGACGAGGCCCTCGACGGGCGGCGGCGCAGACTTCGGCCGCTCGTCACAGCGCATCAGCACGTGCTGGCGCACGGGGCGAAAGCCAGCTCCGGCGAGCAGCGCGTAGCCAGCGTGATTGCGGGCGCCGATGGCGGCCGTCACTAGGCGGATGCCGAGCGCCTCCTGGCCCCGTGCGAGGGAGGCCCGCAGCAGCTCGCCGCCGAGACCGCGCCCCCGCTCGCGGCGCGCGACGACCGGGCAGATGAGGCCCGCGAGATCCGCCGCCGGGCTGCGCAGGAAACCCGCGACACCGAGCAGAGCGCCGCCCTCTTCCGTCGCCACGAGCAGGTGCTCGGCCGGATCGATGCCGTGGCGGGCGAATTCGCCGCACACCTCTGCCGCCGTCTCCCACATGGGGTTGAGCACGAAGTCGGTCTCGGTTCGGGCACACGAGGCTGCCAGCGCTGCCAGCGCCGGAGCATCCTCGGCTCGGAAGGGGCGGATCGCCATTTCGTTCCCCGCACTCTCTCCGGGTTCTCCCCGGCGCTCGCGCGCCGAGCCGGGTCCGGCCCGGTTCGCCCCCCGCCGGCATTCTACCCCTCCTGCCGCCTCGCGGGGCGCCAGCAGCGCACCAGGGCCTTCTTTGACACCCGCGACGCGGGTCCCGTAGACTCACGCTGCCCCGCACCGGTGCAGGGCTCCGGCTTCCGCGTGCGGCACGCAGGTGAGTCCGCGCCGCCGTCCATCACGCATCACTCCCCAGCTCACCTCTCAGGAGAACTCCATGGCCAGGCAGGGCAAGGCGGTCGTCTGTCGCGAGTGGAACAAGCCCGTCAGCGTCGAGACGGTGACCATCGAGTCGCCCCGGCGCGGCGAGGTGATGATCAAGATGGCGGCCTGCGGCGTGTGCCACAGCGACCTCTCGGCCACGAACGGAACGATCCCGCTGCCGCCGCCGCTCGTGCTCGGGCACGAGGCGGCCGGCCACGTCGTCGAGGTCGGCGAGGGCGTGAGCGACTTCCAGGTGGGCGACGCGGTCGTCGTCTCGTGGGTCGCCATCTGCGGCCGCTGCCCCTACTGCGTCGCTGGCCGCCCGGCCCTCTGCGACAACGCGCAGAAGGCCGCCATGACCCTTCCCGATGGAACGCGCCGCATCAAGGACGCAAAGGGCCAGGAGCTCAACCACTTCGCTGGCGTCGCCGTGATGGCCGAGTATGCGACGCTTCCGCGCGAGAACGTCGTCAAGATCGACAAGGACATCCCGCTCGACAAGGCCGCGCTCGTGGGCTGTGCCGTGATGACGGGCGTGGGCGCAGCGATCAATACGGCGAAAGTCGTGCCCGGCTCGACGGTCGCCGTGATCGGCGCCGGTGGCATCGGCCTCAACGCGATCCAGGGCGCGGCTCTCGCTGGTGCGCGCCAGATCATCGCCATCGACATGGCCGACAAGAAGCTCGAGCTGGCGCAGCAGTTCGGCGCCACGCACGTCGTGAACCCGGAGCGCGACGGTGACCCCGTGGCGAAGGTCGGAGCGATGACGGGCGGCGGCGTCGACTACGCCTTCGAGTGCATCGGCCTGGGTACCACCATCGCGCAGGCCTACAACATGGTGCGCAAGGGCGGAATGGCCGTGGTGGTCGGCGTCTCGAAGATGACCGACAACGTGACCCTCGGCGCGTTCATGATGCCGTTCCAGGAGAAGATCCTCACCGGCTCCATGTACGGCTCCGCGCGGCCGAGCACGGACTTCCCGAAGCTCCTCGGGCTCTACAAGTCGCACCGGCTGAAGCTCGACGAGCTCGTCACCGCCACCTACAAGATCGAGGACGTGAACCGTGCGTTCGCCGACATGCAGAGCGGCGTGAACGCACGCGGCGTCATCGTCTTCTAGGCCGTCCGCGTCCATGATCCGGCGCCGGCCGGCAGCGCGCCGCAAATCGTCCTCGGCCGGCACGGCCGCCCCCGACACGCGGCTTCTGCCGCCGCGCTACGGCGTGGTGGACATCGGGTCGAACGCGATCCGGATGCAGGTGATCGAGGTGCGCGGCGCTGGTGTGCCGCACGCCATACTCGACACGCGCCGTGAGCCCGTGCGTCTCGGTCAGGACGTATTCCTGACGGGGGCGATTCCGGAGGCCACCATCCGGAAGGCAGTGTCGGCGCTGCGGAGCTTTCGGGCGGCCTGCGACCGCTGGCAGGTGCGCGGCGTGCGCGCCGTTGCGACCTCCGCCCTGCGCGAATCCGCGAACCGCGACACCATCGTGCGCCGCATCGAACGCGAGACCCGCATCCGTGTCGAGGTCATCTCCGGCACGGAGGAGGCCTACCTGCTGGTGCGCGGGGTCGAGGCGCGGGTCGATCTCTCGGAAGGCCGCTCGATGCTGGTGGACGTCGGCGGTGGAAGCGTCGAGGTGACGCTGGTCGAGAACGGACAGATCGTCGTCAGCGAGTCGTACCGCCTGGGCGCCGTGCGGCTGCTCGAGGCGTTGCGCCGTGACGCGCGTGGCGGCAAGGACGCCGGCTTTCTCGCGCTGCTCGATCAGTACGTCGGCAGCCTGGATCAGCGGATCGGCGATCGACTCGGCTCGGGCCGGATCGACCGCTTCGTCGCCACGGGCGGCAACATCGAGACGCTCGGCGATCTGGTCGCGCGCGAAGCGCCGCTGCGAGAGACGGGCGGCGTGGAGGCGATACCGCGCAAGGCGCTCGCCGAATGGATCCAGCGGCTCGCGCGACTCTCCTATGCGGAGCGGGTCGAGCAGCTCGGCCTGGCTCCGGACCGCGCCGACGTCGTGCTCCCGGCCGCTGTGGTCTACTACCGGCTCGCCGAAGTCGCTCGCGTCGACAAGCTGCAGATCCCGAGGGTCGGCCTTCGCGACGGTCTCGTGCGCGACGTGGTGGCAGGACACCTCGAGACGGCGCAGGCCGCCGACCGTCGCGAGACGGTGCTGGCAGGGGCGAGCGCACTGGCGCGGAAGTATCACGCCGACATGGCGCACGCCGAGAAGGTGCGTGAGCTCGCCGTCTCGCTCTTCGATCAGACGTCCCCACTGCACGGTCTCGGCGCCGAAGAGCGTGTGCTGCTCGAGGCTGCGGCGCTGCTGCACGACATCGGCGGCTTCGTCTCGGCTGCGTCGCATCACAAGCACGCGCACTATCTGATCCGGTCGAGCGACCTCGTGGGTCTGTCCGAATCCGAACGCGAGATCGTGGCGCTCGCGGCGCGCTACCACCGCCGCAGCCATCCCAAGCGCACGCACCTCGAGTTCCAGCAGCGGACGCGTGAGGAGCGGGCGCGCGTGCTGAGGATCGCCGGGATCCTGCGCCTGGCCGACGCGCTCGATCGCGAGCATCAGACGAAGGT
>CAYOIG010000187.1:0-1679 GCA_964403915.1 uncultured Myxococcaceae bacterium | reverse complement strand
CCAAGCGTCCGGTGCGCGAGGTGCTGGCCGAATCCCTCGAAAAGGGCTGGCAGTACGTCTGGCCGAAGCCGGGCAACGACCCGCGCATGCTCTTCGTCTACGGCAGCAATCCGCTCCGGCGCGTGCGCTCCTATCCGCTGCTGCTGAAGAACCTCTGGCCGAAGCTCAGCGCCGTCGTGACCCTCGACTGGCGCATGACCTCGACGGCGCTGCGCTCGGACTACGTTCTCCCCGTCGCGGCCTGGTACGAGCGCACCGAGCACAAATGGGTGACGCCGCTCATGCCCTTCATCCACGCCGGAGAGAAGATCACGAGCTACTACGAGGCGAAGTCGGATTGGGAGATCCTCTCGAACCTCACGAAGACGGTTCAGGAGCGCGCCGCTGCGCGCGGCCTCACGGGCTTCACCGACCGCATGGGAAATCCGCGCAGCCTCACCGACGTCTACGACCGCTTCTCCTTCAACGGCCGCTTCGGCCCCACCGACGACGACGCCGTGGCTGGCGCCCTGCTCGAGGCGGCCAGCAACCTCGAGGGCGTCGAGTGGAAGGACCTGAAGAAACGCGGCTGGGCGCGCTTCACCAGCACGGGCTCGAGCGCAGGCTCCATCGGCACGGCCACGGAGATCCGGCCCGACGACACCATCACGCCGCTCACGAAGCACGTCTTCGGCAAGGAGCCCTACCCCACGCTCTCGCGGCGCATGCAGTTCTACATCGACCAGGAGCTCTACCACGAGATGGGCGAGACGCTCCCGGTGCACAAGGCTCCTCCGACCGCGGGGGGCAGCTACCCGCTGATCCTCACCGGCGGACACACGCGCTGGAGCATCCACTCGGCCTGGCGCGACGACTCGCTGATGCTGCAGCAGCAGCGCGGGCAGCCCGTGATGTACGTGAGCGCGGAGGACGCCCGGGCCCGCGGCATCGCCGACGCCGACCAGGTGCGCGTCTTCAACGATCTCGACGCGTTCATCGTGATGGCGAAGGTCTCTCCGGCCCTGCAGCCCGGGCAGCTCATCCTCTACCACGCGTGGGACAACTTTCAGTTCCGGGACGGCAAGGGCTTCCAGAACCTGATCCCCTCGCCCCTCAACCCGGTCGAGCTGGCCGGGGGTCAGTTCCATCTGCGCCCGATGGCCATCGCCATGCAGCCGAGCCATACCGACCGGGACACCCGCGTGGAGATCGAGAAGCTCTGATCCGGCATGACGCCCGTCATGGCGCCTCCTCGGAGGCTAGTATAAACAAACGTTCGTTTGGACGGCCAGGGAGGCGGCATGGCGCAGGGACGATCGGCAGGGCTCACGCGGCGTGGCTTTCTCCTCGGCGCAGGCGCCGGAACCCTCGCGCTCGCCCTCTCCTGCCTGCGCGAGAGCGACCGGCCGGCCCCGGCCAAGGCGCCCGCGGCGAAGCTCGTTCCGATCCCG
Source organism: uncultured Myxococcaceae bacterium (assembly GCA_964403915.1). Taxonomy (GTDB): domain Bacteria; phylum Myxococcota_A; class UBA9160; order UBA9160; family UBA9160; genus MYXO. The sequence continues at coordinate 249 of CAYOIG010000187.1, read as the reverse complement.
GTCGCCTACGAGGGCTTCCAGGATCTCTGGCGCGCCCGCTGGACCTGGGACCGCGTCGCCAAGGGCACGCATACCCGCGCCAACTGCATCGCCGCCTGCTCCTGGGACGTTTTCGTGAAGGACGGCGTCGTCTGGCGCGAGGAGCAGGCCGCGGTCTACGAGCCGCCGCGGCCCGACGTCCCCGATCTCAATCCGCGCGGCTGCCAGAAGGGCGCCTGCTACAGCGACCTGCAGGCCTCGGCCGCGCGC
>CAYOIG010000186.1:0-3710 GCA_964403915.1 uncultured Myxococcaceae bacterium | reverse complement strand
TCCGCGCGACCATGCTCGCGAGCTGGAGCGGGAGCCTGCTCTACGTCGCGATCGCCGATGGCGCGCTGCTGCTCGCCTGCACGCTCTCGGGCGATGCGAGGCGGCTGCGGCTGCTCGGACTCGGGGCGCTGCTCTCCGCCGCCCTCGTCGCGCCCGTCGTCTGGAGCCTGGGCGAGATCTCCGGCGGCGCGTTCTCGACCATCATGCTCTCGAATCTTCACCTCACGCTCGTGGCGTCGATCGGAGTCCTCGCTCTCGGCACCGCCGTCTGGGAGCAGCGCTGGCCCTCTCCCTCGCCGCTGCGACGGCTGGGCGGCCTCGCAGCAGCCGGTGCACTGATCGTTGGCGCGCTCGTGAGCGTGCCAGCGATCCGCGAGCAGCTCCTGCCGGCACTGCGCTTCATGACGCTCAATGATGCGGCGGGCTCGGGCACGGTGGAGCAGGTGCCCCTGTTCCCCCTCTTCGGCCGCAGGCCCCTCTTCCCCGCCACGGTGTACTACGGGGGCTGGGCCTACGCCGTGCCGCTCGCGCCGCTCTTTGCTCTGCTCGCAGCAGGAAGACCGGAGCGGCGCATCCAGGCGCTGGTGCTCGCCGCCTGGACTGCTCCCTTCACGCTGCTGGCGCTCTCCCAGCTCCGCTACGGAAATGATCTCGGTGCGCCGGCCGCGGTCTGCTTCGCCGTCGCCCTCGGCGCGCTCGCGCGCTGGATGCGCACGTGGCTCGGGCCGCGCGCGGCGATCCTCGCCGTTGCGGCGCTGGCGATGGCGCTGCTCGTTCCGTCGGTCCATGACTTCGTGTCGAAGTCGGGGCCGTCGCTCGCATTTCTGCACCGGTCGCAGCGCGGCGAAGCCGCGCTGCTCGCGAGCGCCAAGGGTACACTGGCGAGCTTCGCGCAGCAGGTGCGCGCAGCAACGCCCGAGACTCCCGGCTTTGGCGGCGCGGGGGCGCCCGAGTACGGCCTGCTCGCCAATCCGAGCATCGGCCACTCGCTTCGCTGGTACGCACGGCGGCCGGTCGCCGCCGACAACTTCTGGGACAAATTCGAGACTTGGGATCTCGCGAGCGGCTTCCTGCAGCTCGATGACGAGGCGGAGGCCGTCGCGCGCGCCTCGACGCTGCGGGCGCGCTACGTCGTGACGATGCCGCTGCAGATGCTTCCCGCGTCGATCCACCAGCGCCTTCACCAGGAAGACGGTCGCGCCACGGGCGGGCGGCCGCGCCTCGAGCGATTCCGGCTGGTGACCGAAGGGCCGCGCGGAGGCGTGCCGCTCTTCTCGCCGTACGGAGTCCGCCTGCCTCCGGGCGTGCAGCCCTACAAGCTCTTCGAGATCGTTCCCGGGGCAGTGCTGGAAGCTCGTGCGAAGCCGGGCACGGAGGTCGTGGCCGAGCTGGTCGTCGAGACGCCGGTGGGGCGCCGCTTCCCCTACCGCGCGCAGGCCACGGCCGACGAGACGGGGACGGCGCGGCTGCGCGTCCCCTATGCCAGCGACACCACGGCGCCCGCGCGCCCGGCCGGTCCGTGGCGGGTGCGTGCAGGGGAGGGCCCCGAGCGAAACGTCACGGTCACCGATGCCGACGTCACGTCGGGTGCCGTCGTGCCCGTGCCCGCGGGGGAGTATGATGGCGGTGCACCGGTCGCTGCTCCGTGAGCCGCAAAGGAGGCCCCCCCTGACCGAGCATCCGAACGCCCGGCTCGCGCGCAGCGCCTGGCGGGCCGTCTCGGCCGGCGACGTCGAAGCGCTCGAGGGGATCCTCGCCCCCGACGTCACCTGGCATGCCACGGCCCGCGCGCCCTGGCGGGGAGACCATGCGGGCCCCGCCGCGGTTTCCGAATTCCTGGCTCGCATCGGCGAGCTGATGCAGGTGTTCGACGCGCGTCTCGACGACGTGCTCGCGAGCGAGGAGCGCGTGGCCATGGTCTTCCACGTGCGCGCGCAGGTGGCCTCGCGCACGATCGAGATCGATTACCTGCTCCTCGCCAGCGTGAAGGGCGGCCGCGCCGCGGAAATCTGGACGCTGCCCCTCGATCCCGCGGCCCTCGCAGCCTTCTTCGGGCTCGCCTGAACGGTGTCCATTACCGGCCTCGGCCGCGCTGCAAAGCGAGCGCGCATCCCCGGACGATCGCGAGGGATCGACGCATGAGCTTTCCCGACTGGAACGAGGATCACGAGACCTTTCGCGCCGCCGTCCGGCGCTTCACGCGGGAGCAGATCGAGCCCAACGCGGACCGCTGGCGAAAGGAAGGCTTTCCCGACGCGCTCTTCCGCCAGGCCGGCGCGCTCGGCCTGCTCGGCATCCGCTTCGACGCGCGCTGGGGAGGAAGCGGTCTCGATCACTGGTACACGGTGATCCTCGTCGAGGAGCTGGTTCGGGGCCGCGACATCGGCGCGGTCGTCGGCCTGCTCGTGCAGTGCGAGATGGCGACCTCCGTGATCCACGCGCACGGCTCGGACGAGCTGCGGCAGGAGTGGCTCGTGCCTGCGATCCGCGGCGAGCGCATCGCCGCCCTCGGCGTGACCGAGCCCGGAGGCGGCTCGGACGTGGCGGCGCTCACGACCACCGCTCGCCGCGAGGGCGACGAGTACGTGATCCGCGGCGGCAAGATCTTCATCACCAACGGCGCACGCGCCGACTTCGTGACCCTCGCCGCGCGCACGGGAGGCCCGGGGCCCGACGGCATCAGCCTGCTGGTCGTTCCGACCGACTCCCGCGGCTTCGAGGTCGGGCGCGAGCTCGAGAAGATCGATCTCCATTCGAGCGATACGGCCGAGCTCTTCTTCGACGACGTGCACGTCCCCGCGCGCTTCCGGATCGGAGAGGAGGGCCGCGGCTTCCGCTACATCATGCAGGCCTTCCAGAGCGAGCGGCTCGTGCTCGCGACCATGGTGAATGCGCTGTGCCGCGACATCGTGGAAGAGACCCTCGCCCATCTCGCGGAGCGCTCCGCCTTCGGCCGCAAGCTCGCCGCGATGCAGGTCTGGCGCCATCGCATGGCGGACCTCGTCACCGACCTCGAGGCGTCGGAGCTGCTCACCTACCGCGCTGCAGACCGCCTCGTCTCGCGAGACCCCGGGGCCGAGCTCTCGGTCAGCATGGCGAAGCTGTACGCCGCCGAGATGGTGCGCCGGTTGATCCCCGACTGCGCCCAGGCCTTCGGAGGCTACGGCTTCATGGAGGAGAGCTACGTCGCGCGCTGCTCGCGCGGCGTGCAGAACTGGGGCGTCGGCGCCGGCACCAGCGAGATGATGCGCGAGATCATCGCGAAGCGTTCGATGGATGGCCGGTGATCCCGAGCGCGCCCCTCGGTCGCGGCCTCTGCGGGGCAGCCGCTCGCGCGGCGCCGCCCGTCCGCCAGAAGAGCCGGGGCGGCTCAGATCCAGCCGAGGAAACCGCCGAAGAGCAGCAGGCAGGCGGCGTCGAAGGCGTAGATCGCCGCGACGGCCCGGATCTTCTCGTGCAGGCTCTGCATGTCGTGCACCCAGAACGCTACGAGGAAGAAGGTGAGGTAGCCGAAGAGCAGGATCAGCCAGGGCATCCGGACGTTCCACCACCAGTAGTCCCACGTGAGAGCGCCTGCCGTGCGGATTCGGTGGGCATGTCGTCGCCTCCTCCCGGCGCGGAATAGCGCCCCGCCTCGCCAGCGGGCTATGACGCCCATCAGATGCTCGCCCGCGGTCGCGTTTTCGCCGGGCGGCGCTCCGCCTTGCCGC
>CAYOIG010000185.1:0-2190 GCA_964403915.1 uncultured Myxococcaceae bacterium | reverse complement strand
GCCGCGGCGGCGCTCGCGCGAGCGCGGCGCACCGATTCGCGCGCCGTCGAGCCCGTGGCCTCCTACTACGAGGGCATGGCCTGGGTGGCCGCGGGCGACCGCGCACGCGCCGAGGAGGCCTTGCGGCGGGTGCAGGAGGCTGCGCCCGGAAGCGACTGGGCAGCGGCCGCCGCGCGTGCGCTGGAGACCGGCACGGGCTGGGGGCCGCGGCAGTCGTTCGCAGAGATCTCCTCCGGCACCGAGTGGAATACCAACGTGACGCTCGCCGGAAACGACGTCACGCCGGGCGAGATCTCCGGTCGCCGCGACATCGACACCATGTGGTCCGCCGTCGCCGGCACGGAGATCTACCGCGGTGACGCGTGGTCGGTGGGCGCCCTCGCGAGCTACTACGGCAACGCGCATACGCAGCTCTACGCCTTCGATCTCCAATACCCGGGCGCGTCGGTGTGGATCGATCGCCGTCTCGACGAAGACACGACGCTGCGCCTCCAGAGCGAGTTCAGCTACGCGTGGTACGGATACCAGCCCTACGAGGTGCTCGGCGGTCTCGCGCCGCAGGTCTTCCGGAGCTGGCACGACTACGGCGTCTCGTGGGCCTACGCGAAGTTCTACGGCGGCGACTACTTCTTCGACAACGTCGACTACCCGGATCTCGGCCAGCCCGGAGGCTACGGGCCTCCCGGTGTCGACGAGGCTTCCGAGCGCAACCGCGACGGATGGGGCCTGACGGCAGGCGTTCTCCACACGCTGCCCGTGCCCTTCCTGGGCATCGAGCTTCGAGGCGGTGCCAACTTCTTGCACTACTGGTCCGTCGGCCCGGAGTGGCGCTACGACGGCTGGGAGGCCCTGCTCGGCATCCGGGCGCCGCTGCTCTGGGAGGTCGTCTTCGACGGTCAGGCTGGCTTCGTCTACCGGGCCTTTTATCACCCGTCTACCTATCCCGACAACAACACCTTCCCGCTCGGCTATGCGGGCGTGCAGCGCCGCGACAACGTCTGGCAGTTCGAGGCGAAGCTCGAACGGCCGCTCACCCCGTGGCTCAAGGCTTCTGCGCGCTATTACTATCTCGACAACGGCTCCAACACGGCCGCCTTCAAGTACCGCCAGCAGATCTGGGGCGGGTATCTGACGCTCTCGTTCAAGCAGCCCTGAGCAAGGCGAGGAAGGCGCAAACGGGAGGGGAGTGACAGCCGGCGTGCTGCGCGCACGGAGCGGCAAGGAGGCGGCAGGAGGCGTGAGCATCTGGCCGCCGCTGCTGGGAGAAGGCGCCGAGGCTCCTGTGCCGGCAGCGTCACCTCGGAGCAGGCCAGCGCCACTCACTGGAGGAGAGGCACGGGGGCTCGCCCCCCGGGAGGTCGGATTCGATGAGGTTCAGCGGTCGCTCTCTTCGCATCGCGCTCGTCGCAGTCGCAGGGCTTGGGGGCGTGGTCGCGTTCGGCGCACCGGCTCGGGCCGAGACGGCGGCGGAGGCCGCTGCCGCGACGCCGGGAGACGGCTGCGAGGAGGGCCGGGCGCGCGAGGGCAGCGCCTGCATGCACCAGATCGCGAAGCCCGGTGACTGCGCGAGCTCGGAGCACGCAGCGGCGGAGAGTGGCAGCGCGGGTGGCGGCGGCTGCGGAGAAGGGCTCATCGGCGCTGCGAGCGGGCGCTTCTCGCCGCTCGACGTGGCTGCGGGTGGCCCGACCGGATTCCTTCCGCCCGCTCCGGGTCCGGGAGCGGCGCCGCAGCCGCAGCCCTGTGACATCGGCTGCGGCGCGCCGGGTGGTGGCCCGGGCGGTGGCGGTGGGCCTTCGGGTGGCGGCGGCCCGGGGGGTGGCCAGGCAGGCGGCGGCCCTCCGCCCCCGCCGCCGGGACCGCCGATCGTGGTGATCGAGTCGCCCGCACCTCCGGATCCGCTGCCGGGCCTGCCGTAGGCGCAGGGCTTCTCATCGGTGGGCCAATGCGGCTGGGGTATGTTCGCCCGGATGAATCCGAGCGCGCTGATCCAGCCGGCGGGAGGGGCCGCACCGCGCGCGCACGGAAGCCACTGGCCCCTGCCGGAGCCGCTGCGCTCGCTGCGTGACGAGGTCGAGGCGCGCGCGCGCGCGCTCCCGACCCGGCTCAACGAGTATGGCGTCGACGACTTCGGCTTCGATCCCGCCTACGCGCAGCCCCTGCTGCTGGCCATGGCGCTGGTCTACCGCTACT
>CAYOIG010000184.1:0-3758 GCA_964403915.1 uncultured Myxococcaceae bacterium | reverse complement strand
CCTGGCCGAGGTGGCCGCACAGACGGTCACCAATCCGCGGACGAGCACGCCCGTGATCGCCGGGGCGCTGCTGTTCGCCGCCGCGTGGCGCAGCCCGCTTCGCGAGGCGCCACACCGGCCCACGGGCCTCGCGCTGCTCGTACTCGCGACGGCGCTCGAGCTGCTCGGCATCCTCGGCGCTTCCTCGACCTTCGCACGGATCAGCGTGCCCATCGCCGTGGTCGGCGTTGCGCGACTGCTCGGCCATCCGCCGCTCGCGATCGCGCTGCTCTCGCTGTGGCTGGTGCCGATTCCGGTCTCGCTGCTCGAGCCGCTGCGTGAGCCGATGGAGAACGGCGCGGCAGCCTTCGTGGCGGCGATGGCAACGCTGCTCGGTTCGGACGCCTCGGCCGTCGGGCCGCTGGTGCGTGCGGGCGGCCGCAGCTTCGAGCTCCGCGCGCCCGATGCCGGGCTGCACCTCGCGCATCTGCTGACGCTCGCCGCCTGGTACGGCGCCGTGCTGCGCGGCGAGCGGCTCGCCGGGGCCGTGCGGCTGGCGGCAAAGGCTGCCCTGCTCACCCTGCCGCTGCAGCCGGTCTTTCTCACCCTCGCGACGCTGGCTCTTCTGGCGTTCGGGCCGGAGGAGGCGCGCGGGGTGCTCGACCCCGGGCTGCCCGCTCTCGTCCTGCTCACGGCGCTCCCGTGGGCGGAGCGTGGCCGTCGCCGCGCGAAGGCGCCTCGGTAACGCGGCGGGGAGGCTCTCCGGCCGCCGCCGGCACGAGCGCCAGCATCGCGCGCTCGATGCCGGCCACGAAGGCATCGACACCAAAATGTTTCTCGGCCCGGCGCCGCGCGGCAACGCCGAAGCGCGCGCGCAAGTCAGCGTCCTCGACCAGCCGCAGCAGCGCCGCGGCGAGAGCGCCCGGATCGCCGGCCGGAACCAGCAGGCCCGTCTCGCCACGGAGAACGACCTCGCCGTTGCCACCCACGTCGGTGCACACGCTGGGAAGGCCGCAGGCGGAGGCTTCGATCAGCGAGAGGGGGAGAGACTCCTCCCGTGCCGCCAGCACGTTGACGTCAATTGCGTGCTGCAGCAGCGCCTCGGGCCGGCGCACCTCGCCGAGGAAGCTCACGGCGCCGCCGACGCCGAGATCGCGCGCCAGCGCCTCGAGGCGGACGCGTTCCGGCCCCCCGCCCGCGAGCAGCAGGCGAACCGGATGCTTCCCGCGCACGATCGCCAACGCGCGCAGCAGCACGTCGACGCCCTTGCGCCCGATCAGGCTCCCGATCTGTCCGAGGACGATCTCACGCTCGCCGATGCCGAGGTAGCGGCGCACGGCCGGGTCGCGCGCGATGGCAGGCCGGAAGCGCTCCAGGTCGGCGCCGTTCGGCACCACGTGCGCGTCGCCCCGGAAGCGATGCGGCGCGAGCGAACGGCGCCGGGTGGCTTCGCTCGGAAATACGATCGCGCGCGCATCCCCGAGGCCCCAGAGCCAGTAGTAGCGGCGGTAGAACGGGGCATGGATGTGGCACAGTCGCGGGATGCCGAGAAGCCGGGCCGCGAGCCAGCTCGCCTGCGCGGCGCGGCCGGAGTTGCAGTACACGAGCGCCGGGCGGCGCGCGCGAGCGAGTGCGAGGATGCGCCGCGTGGTGCGCAGGTACGCCCCGAGCTCGAGCCGCACGTAGGAGCCATCGACCATGATCTCCGGCAGATCGAGCTGCAGCGCCTCGACGCCCCGCGCGGCGAAGGCCGCGCGCAGCAGCTCCTGGTTGCAGAGCACGCGCGGGCGGAAGCGGCCCCGGTCGAGACGGCTCACCAGCTCGAGCAGGCAGTTCTCGCTGCCTCGCAGCCAGCGGTCGCCGTAGTGCACGAAGAGGACGTCGATCACGAACGCTCCTGCCCGGCGCCGGGGCGGCTCCCGGCCCAAGGGCTCCCCTCTCGTTTCGGAATCGGCAGCGTTCCCATGAGTGTCCCCGTAGGCCCGTCATGGCCTCGGTGGCGCAAAGGCTACCCGTGAGCGGCTCCACCGTCCGCGCGCGGCGCATTCTTCTCGTGGAAACCAACGAGGACGGCACCACGGGGGGCTCCTACCGAGCCCTGCGAGACCTCGTCCGCGGCCTCGACCCGGCCCGCTTCGCGCCAAGCGTGCTGCTGTATCAGCAGAGCCCCGCAGCGGCCGAGCTCGAGGCGTCCGGGGCGGCGGTGCGGGTCTGGGAGGCGGTTCGGACCGGGGAGAAGGCGTTCTCCGGGCCGCAGCCGCTCCCGCAGCGGCTCCGGGGGCTGTTCACGGCCATCCGCCGCCGGGCGGCCCATCTGCGTTCCGAGCGCGTGGATCTGCTTCACCTCAACAACTCCCCGGGCGTGGGCTTCGACGACTGGTTGCCCGCTGCGCGGCTGGCGGGCATCCCTTGCGTGACCCACCTCCGGGGGCCTTTCCCCTCCGCTGGTGGCAGAGTCGGGCGCTGGCTCCAGCGACACTTCGATGCCGTCCTGGCCGTGAGCCGCTGGATCGCCGGGGCGGCCGCCGAGGCCGGGATCCCGGCGAGCCGGATCCGGGTCGTGTACGACGGTGTCGACCGCGAGGCGCTGCGGGCAGCCCTCCGGCGCTCGCCAGCGCAGGTGCGTGAGGAGATCGGTCTCGCGGCGGACGACTTCTTGGTGCTTCTCGCAGGCCATCTGCGGCCTTGGAAGGGACAGCAGGTGGCGATCGAGGCCCTCGGGCGCCTCGAGGCCCGTCACCGGCTTCGGCTTCGGCTCGTCCTCGCAGGAGCGACCCCTCCTGGCGAGGCGACCTATGCGCAGCAGCTCGTGGCAGACGCGCGCCGTGCGGGCCTCGGCGCGTGCGTGCGCTTCCTGGGCGAGCGACGCGACATCCCCGATCTCATGCGCGCGGCGGACGTCGTGCTCCACGCCTCGACCAGCCCCGAGCCCTTCGGCCTCGTCGTGGCCGAGGCCATGGCCCTCGGCCGCCCGGTCGTGGCCTCGCGCCTCGGGGGCCCTGCGGAGATCGTGCGCGAGGGATCCGGCCTGCTCTTCGACCCTGCGCGCCCGGACGAGCTGGCCTTCCTGCTCGCGCAGCTCTTCGAGCAGCCTGAACTTCGCGAGCAGCTCGCCGCGGGAGCGCTCGCACGCGCCGCGGACTTCGATGTCCGGCGCACGGTCGAGGCGGTGGAGCAATGCTATGCGGCGCTGCTGGGCCTGCCGGCCGTGAAGCGTACGGAGGCGGCGCCGGCCGGAACCCGAGGCACAATGAGAGGCACCCCCTGACCGGGGGCGTGCGGCCCGCTCGCGGTCGCCCGGATTGGGAGGCGGCGTTGGCGCAGGGACGCATGGGGACGCTGCTGCTCTGCCTGCTCCTGCTCGGCGTCGGTGCCCTCGCGTGGTGGCTCCAGCTCCAGCCGCCGCTGCGCGTCGATGCGTCAGCGCTCGCGACGCTCCCCAATCAGGTCGGCGCCTGGACGTCGCGGGACGTTCCGCTCGAGAGTGCGGTCGAGGCCGAGCTGCGGGCCGACATGAACCTGCAGCGTCTCTACGTGCACCCGACGGGCGAGGCCGTCTGGCTCTATCTCGGCTACTACGGCACGGCGCGCGGCGGCCGGCCCGAGCACACTCCCCGCGGCTGCTACACGGGTGCGGGCTGGGGCATCGAGTCGACGCGCAGCCTCGACGCCGACCCGGAGGGTTCCCTCCGTGTCAACGAGTACGTCGTCGAGCGCGATGGAGAGCGCCAGCTCGTACACTTCTGGTACCGCTCCCACCGCAAGACGGGCCTGCTCGG
>CAYOIG010000183.1:0-3800 GCA_964403915.1 uncultured Myxococcaceae bacterium | reverse complement strand
GCGGCTCGGGCTCGCGGTGAACTCCTGCTGCAGGGCGAGGATCTCGGTGTCGAGGCGCAGCGTCGCGAGGGCAGCGCTCGGGGCCTGCACCACGCGGAAGCCTCCCACGCGCTCGAGGGCCTGCACCAGCAGCGGCGCGAGCATCCGGGCTGGCGCATCCACCCATTCGCTGCGCGCGAACGACTGCACCTCGTAGGCGCGCGTCACGTAGATCATGCGCGATCCGTCGAAGCCCGGCCGTGCCAGCGGGGGCGCGACGAGGAGCACCACGCCTGCCGCCTCGCCTTCGGGAGCGGGCTCGAACGCGGCCTCTAGAACGAAGCGGCTCGGAGGCTCGGCCGGCCCGGCGGCCAGCAGAGCGCAGCCCGAGAGCAGGAGGCAGAGCGCACCAGCAAGCGCGCGTGCGACCGGCGAGGCGCAGGTTCGGCTCACGTCACTCCCCCGGGCCCGGCGGCGGCGACGGTCGGCCCATGACGAGCGCGTTCGGGCTTCGCTCCAGCTCCTGTGCCACCCGGCCGAGAGAGGCCGTGAGTGCGCGCGCCTCGGCCAGCAGGCGCTGGAGCTCCGGGAGAGTCTCCGCGCCGAGCTGCCCCACGCCATCGAGCGTCGTGCGCGCCGAGGCGCCAGCACGCGCGATCTCGGCCGCTGCACGCTCGACGGCCGCCGCGCTGCGGGCCACCTGCTGCACGAGGGGGCCCAGATCGGCGCTGGCATGGGCCGTATGGCCGAGCGTCGTCGCCGCGTCGGCGAGGCTCGCGTCGATCTCCTTCGAGCGCGCGGCGAAGATGCGGACGACGGAGTCGAGATCGCGGATCGTGCGCTGGAGCGCAGCACGCGTCTCCGCATCCACGAGCTGGTTGAGGCTCTGGGCGGTCTGGGAGAAATCGGCAACGAGCGCCGTCGCGCCCGCGTCGAGGCGGCGCAGCAGCGAGGGGCCCGTCGGGATCACGGGATACCCGCCTGGCTCCTGCGGCTGGAGCAGTGGCGATTCGCGGCTGCCGCCTCCGAGGTCGACGAATGCGATGCCCGTCAGCCCCTGCACGCTCAGCACCGCGATCGTGTCCTGCTTGATCGGAACGCCGCGTTCGATCCCGAGGAGCAGCCGCACCCGCTGCGGATCGTCCGGATCGAGGCCGATCTCACGAACCGACCCCACCTGGACGCCCTTGTACTTGACGGACGCATTGAGGTTGAGGCCCGACACCGATTCCGAGAAGTAGGCGAGGTAGGTGTCGTATTCCTTGCGGTCCGTGCGACCCGAGGAGATCCAGAGCACGCCTGCGATGATGGCTGCGGAGAGCAGCAGCACGAACACCCCGACGATCGCGAAGTTCACCTTCGTTTCCATGCCTGCTCCTGGGCTCCCCGGCCCCGCGGTCCGTGGAAATATTCGCGCACGAGCGGCAGATCCGACGTGGAGAGCTCCTGCATCGTGCCGATGCCGGCGATCCGGCCCTCGATCATGAAGGCGACGCGGTCCGCTACGCGCCAGAGCAGATCGAGATCGTGCGTGATCATGACGACGGTGAGCCCGAGCAGCTTCTTCATGCGTTGCACCAGCTCGTCGAAGCCGCTCGCGCTCAGCGGATCGAGGCCTGCGGTGGGCTCGTCGAGGAAGAGCAGGCTCGGGTCGAGGGCGATGGCCCGCGCCAGCGCCGCCCGCTTGCGCATGCCGCCGGAGAGCTCCGCGGGGAACTTCGGCCCCGCGCTCGGCGGCAGCCCCGTGAGGGCGATCTTGACGGCGGCGATCTCGTCGATGAACTGGACTCCGAGGCGGGTGTGCTCGCGCAGCGGCAGCCCCACGTTCTCCGTCACGCTGAGCGAGCCGAACAGGGCACCCCGCTCGAACATCACGCCCCAGTTGCGGCGCAGCGGAAGCGCCTCCTCGTCGCCGAGCCCCAGCACCTCCTGGCCGAAGACGCGGATCGAGCCGGACTGCGGCCGCTGCAGGAGGATGATCTCGCGCAGCAGCGTCGACTTGCCGCAGCCGCTGGCTCCGGCGAGCGCGAAGATCTCGCCGCGCCGGACGGAGAGGCTGACGCCGTCGTGTACGACCGCAGAGCCGAAGCGCGTGCAGACGTCCTTCACCTCGACGATGGCCTCGGCTTCGGCGGCGGGCATCCTAGATCCAGAGCCAGTTGAAGATCACCGAGAAGAGCGCGTCGGCAAGAATTACCAGAAAGATCGACTGCACGACGCTCACGGTCGTTCTGCGGCCAACGCTCTCCGCATCGCCCACGACCTGGAAGCCCTGAAAGCAGCCCACCGTGGCGATGATGGCGGCGAAGACGGGCGCCTTGCCAATCCCCACCAGAAAATCCGAGAGACGAAGGGCGTACTGGAGGCGGTCGAGGAAGTCCTGGTAGCCAACGTCCAGCTCGGACTTCGCCATGAGCATGCCGCCCGCGACCCCGAGCACGTCGGCGTAGACGGTGAGGAGCGGCAGGGCGATCGCGAGCGCAGCGATCTTCGGAAGCACGAGCAGCTCGATGGAGCCGATGCCCACGGTGCGCAGGGCGTCGATCTCCTCGGTCACCTTCATGGTGCCGATCTGCGCGGCGTAGGCCGAGCCCGAGCGGCCGGCGACGATGATGGCCGTGAGCAGCGGCGAGAGCTCGCGCAGCATGGCGAGGCCGACGAGATCGGCGACGAAGATGTTCGCGCCGTAGCGCTGGAGCTGCGTCGCACCCTGGTAGGCGATGACGATGCCCATGAGGAAGCAGAGCAGCCCGGTGATGGGGAGCGCGTCGAAGCCCGCCGTGCGGACGTTGTGCAGCACGGGCCGCCAGCGCAGGCGCGCCGGGCGGGCGAGCGAGCGGACTGCCACCCGCGCGGTCTCCCCGACGAAGGAGAGCATCTGCACGCCCTGCCGTGCGCTGCCCCATGCGGCCATGCCGAGGCGCTCGAGCCGGCCCGGCTGCGGCGGCCGGGTCGTGGCCGCAGCCACCACGTCGGGGGAGCCGAGCATCTCGGCCAGCGCGCGGTGCTCGGCCCGAAGACCGTCGAGCCGGACCCTCCGCCCCGCTCCCTCGAGCATCCGGACGGCCCGCTGCAGGAGCCATGCGCCCGCCGTATCCATGGCGCTCACGGCCGAGCCGTCGATCGAGAGCTCCGGCCCTTCCGGGAAGGCCATCCGCGGCAGCCTGCGCTCGAGGCCGGCGATGCGCCCGACCGTCCACGCCCCGACGCAGCGCACGCCCGTGCCGGCGACCTCGATGTCGGCGTCCGCCCCCTGCGCTGCAGTCGTGCGCAGCGACATGCGCCCTCCCCGCGCCAGCAGCCTAGCGCGTGGGCGGCCGGACGGAGCGCGCGGCCGGCTCACGCCACCGGGCGAGGCGCGTGCAGCCGAGTATTCTGACGCCCGACGCCATGAGCACGCCGAAGCCGAGCCCCACTCCTGCCGATTCCCTGCTCGGTCGCGTGATCGACCTCTTCCTCACAGGTCCCCTGCCGGCGCTGGTGATCGCGCTCTCCCTCGCCGGGGGAATCGCTGCGCTCGTCCTCACGCCCCGCGAGGAAGAGCCCCAGATCGTGGTGCCCCTCGCCGACGTCCTGATCGACGCCCCCGGCCTACCCGTCGAGGAGGTGGAACGGCAGGTCTCGACGCGCCTCGAGAAGCTCCTCGCGCAGATCGACGGCGTCGAAGACGTCTACTCGATGTCGCTTCCCGGGCGCGCAGTGGTCACCGTACGCTTCTTCGTGGGCGAGGATCGCGAGACGAGCCTGCTCGAGATCTACGACAAGATCGAGTCGAACCGGGATCTCGTCCCGCCTGCGGTGACGGCCTGGGTGGTGAAGCC
>CAYOIG010000182.1:0-3434 GCA_964403915.1 uncultured Myxococcaceae bacterium | reverse complement strand
AAGACGATGACGGGGCCCCGACCTGGATCGCTCGCGCCCTCCTCCACCACCTGCCGCAGGCCGTAGAGGATCTGCGTGCCGCGGTAGAGGGTGCCGGCCCACCAGGCCTGCAGCGCGTAGTGGAGGCTGCGCGAGCGGTCGGAGACGAGCCCGCCGAGCAGCGGCGAAGCGAGCCAGAGAGCGGCGCTGCCGAGAATGCCGGCCACCTCGCAGGCGAGATAGAGCACGAGGAAGACGAGACAGCGCAGGGTCGCGAGCTCGCGCCTGCGCGCGAGATCGAAGAGAAGAGCAACGGGAACGAGTAGCGGCAGCAGACCAACCAGGCCCGCGAGCAGGCCGAGGTAGAGCGGCAACGTGATGGCGCGACGCCCCCACGTCGTGAGCCAGGGCTCCCTCGCGGCCATGGCAGCCGGCTGTTGCACCTGGCGATGTCCTCGCCCGCCCTATGCCACCGCAGCCTCGACCGGAGGGCTCATCGTGGCCGGACGCTCCTGCTCTCCCAGCAGGGCCGTCAGGCCGAGACGATGCGCTGCAGGCCGCAGCTTCGCCAGGGCGCCGGCCTCGATCTGCCGCACGCGTTCCCGCGAGAGGCCGAGCTTCTGGCCGATCTCCTGCAGGGTGTGATCCGCGTCGGCGCGGATTCCGAACCGCATGCGCAGGATGCTCTGCTCGCGGCCCGAGAGCGTCGCGATCAGTCGCTCGAGCTCGCGCTCGAGGCGCCCGTGATCGAGCCCATCGGCGGGCTCCACCACGCTCGCATCTGCGATCGTGTCCTGCAGCAGCTTCGACTCGGTGCCGGGCAGCCGCATCTCGAAGGAGACCGGCTTCTGCTTCAGCTCGAAGAGCTTCTCGACCTGCTCCTCACCGATCTCGAGCGCAATCCCCAGCTCGGCGGCCGTCGGATCCCGCCCGAGCTCGCCCGCGAGCTTCTTGGTGACTCGCGTCTGCTGGAGCATGAGATCGTAGACGTGGGACGGAAGCCGGACCGTCCGCGAGTGATTCTGGATCGCACGGATGAAGGACTGCCGGATCCACCACACGGCGTAGGTCGAGAACTTGAAGCCGCGGCGGTAGTCGAACTTCTCGACGGCGCGGATCAGGCCGAGGTTGCCCTCCTGGATCAGGTCCAGGAAGGGAATCCCCATGTTCCGGTACTCCTTCGCCACCGAGACGACCAGCTTGAGGTTGTGGCGCACGAAGGTGTCCTTGACCTCTCCCTGTCTCGCGTCCGCCGCCTCGAGCTCGGCCATGCGCGCGCGGAATGCGGCCGCCGAGAGGCCGACGCGGCGTTCGAACGCGCGCCGGTCGGCCCCGCTGCGGGGGCCGGCGTCGCGCACCCCCGAGGCCACGGGCGCGAGGGCGTCGCTCTCGGCCAGGGCCTCGCGCAGCGTTCGATGGATCTGACGCAGCACCTCGAGCGCGAGCCCAGCCGAGGCGAGCGCCTTGGCCAGATCGGCGTCGACCCGTGCCCGTCGCGCAGCCGTTCCCGCCTCGCGCGAGACCTCGAGTCGGGCACGGCGCTCGAGCAGGGAGCCCACGCGCCCGAGCGCGCGGTCGATCTCGGGGCCGTAGTCGCGCCCGCTGCCGTCCCGATGCGAATCGCTGAGCGTGGCCGTGATGCGGCCGTCGTCGCGGATCTTCGACCACATCGCGTGGGCGAGGCGCGCACTGAGCGGGATGGAGAAGAGCGCCTTGCGCCATGCGCTCGCGCTCTCTTCGTACGCCGCGGCCAGCTCTCCCTCCTGGGCGCGCGTGAGGGTCGGGGTCGGCGCGATCTCTCGCAGGTAGCGCTTCAGCGAGACCCGCGGGTCTCCCGGATCGAATTCGTCGCGGGCTCGCGGCCGCTCCCGGGTGTCGGCTTCGGTCGGCCCATCGATCTCGGGCATGCTGGCGCTCTCTTGCCAGCCGAAGGAATCCGGAATCTCCCGATCGTTCTCCATCATCGTTCGGACCTCGCAGCTCAGGCAGGGCCCTGTTGGCCCCTCCGACCGCGCCGGACGGGGCTGGGGCCGGGAAAGACGCCTGTCTCACCCGTCCACCGATCCGGCTCGGCCCATGACCGATCCTAGTCACTGACAACTTTGTAAACATTCAAATCGGCCATGTCAAGCGTCTCCGTGCACAATCGGACTAATTTCCTCCTGCTTCCCAAAGGCCTGGACGCTTTGGATGTTTCTTCTTTGACCGACGTGCCCTTGCCTCCTACGATCGAGGGCAACGTTCTGGGAGGGGCCGTGCAGCGTCTCGACCGCTCCGTGTCCCCGGCGCAGCTCGCCAGGGCCCTTGGTCTCGGCGAATCCACGCTCAAGCGCTGGATCGACCAGGGGAGAGTTCCCGCCGAGAAGACCCCCGGGGGGCATCGGCGCATCCGCCTCTCCGATGCGCTCCACCTGCTTCGCGCCGGCGTTCTGCCGGGCGCCGATCCTTGCGCGCTCGGCTTCACGGCCGATGACGAGGCCTCGCCGGAGACGCTCGCCGCCGTGCTCTGCTCCGGCGCGCCGGAGGGTGCCCTCCGGCTGCTGGAAGACCTCTTTGCCTCCGGTGTCGGAGCGGCAGAGCTGGCCGATCAGTGGATCGCCCCTGCCATGCAGCGCGTCGGCCACGGCTGGGAGACGAAGAGGATTTCGATCACCGGCGAGCACCTCGCCACGTCGATCCTGCTCCGCGCTGCGCACGGTCTGCTACGGGCGCTGCCCGCGCCGCCGGAAGGGGCGCCGTCGGCCCTCGTTGCCGGCCTCGCCCATGACCCCTATCTGCTCGCGCCCCTCTGCGTGCAGCTCACCCTCGGCGAGGCCGGCTATGCCGCCACGAACTTCGGGCCCGACACGCCCGCCGACGCCCTCTCGGAGGCCATCCGCGAGTGCCGCCCTGCCCTCGTCGCCGTCAGCTTCTCGGTTGCGGAGACCACGGGCACGGGCGCACGGCTCGCCCTCGTCGATGCCTGCCGCGCTTCGGGAAGCGTCCTCACGGTCGGCGGCCGCGGCCTGCGCCCGGACATCACGAGCGAGCTCGGCGACGCCGTCTGGTGTCGCTCCATGGCCGAGCTCGATCGGCTGGCGCGAGGCCTCACGGCAAAGCGCTCCCTGCACGGACTCGCGCAAGCGGGCTGAGACAGGGGAGCCTCGCATGCGCGCGATCCACTGGTTCCGGCACGACCTGCGCCTGCGCGACAACGCGGCGCTCTGTGCGGCAGCCGCGCGAGCGGATGAGCTGGTTCCGATCTTCATCCTCGACGACCGCCTGCTCGAAGGGCGCCGAAGCGGCGCGCCGCGCCGCCGCTTCCTGCTCGACTGTTTGCGCCAGCTCGCGCGTGATCTCGAGGCGCGCGGTTCCCGGCTCGTGCTGCGCCGCGGAGAGCCCGTGGCCGAGATCGAGAGACTTCTCGCCGAGACGCACGCCGGGATCCTGAGCTTCGGCCGCGCCTACGCGCCTGC
>CAYOIG010000181.1:0-1519 GCA_964403915.1 uncultured Myxococcaceae bacterium | reverse complement strand
TCCCGAGATGCGCGCAGAGGACCGGCCCCTCTTCGCCGCGCTCGTGGCCGCAGCCCGGCAGCAAAGGAATGGCGCCAGAGGCTGAGGGGAGGGGACCCCGGAGAATCATGCGCGCCGCCCATTCCGCCGATAGGGCGGGGTGGAGGGCCCGCGCGCGGATGCCGGTTCGTGACGAGACCCAGCTCGCGATGCCGGGAGAGCCGCGCCGGCTCGAGGCCCGCTTCGATTCGCTCGAGGCCTTTGCGCGGGAGTACGCGCAGAACGTCTCCCAGGGCGGCATCTTCATCGAGACCGATGCCGGCTTCGAGCTGCGCGAGCTCGTGGTCGTGTGCCTCGTGCTGTCGTTCCGCGCTGATGCCGTCGAGCTCGAGGGTGAAGTGGTGGCCATGCGTCCCGCCGGGCTTTCCAGCGCACCGCCCGGTGTGGCCGTGCAGCTCCTCGCGCCGGCGAGCGAGCTTCGCGCCCGGCTCGGCCCGCTCGCCGAGATGCCCGCCGCGCCGGAGCCCGAGGTCGCGGCCGATGTCCGGCTGGTGCCGCGCACGCCCACCCGCGTGCAGGCGCGGGTCGAGGGCGCAGGCAGCGCCGTTCGGACCCTCGATCTGAGCACGCGCGGGGCGCTGCTCGAGGCGGGCGATGATACACCGGCCGTCGGCGAGACCGTCGAAGTCTCGTTGCAGCATCCTGTGAGCGGCGAGGAGTACACGATCGAAGGCACCGTCGTGCGCCACCACGAGGAAGACGGCGCGGTTCGCGGCGTGGGCGTTCGCTTCGAGACGAACGTCGTCGAGCAGCCCGGTGTCGAGCGCTTCGTCGAGGACGTGCAGGCCGCCGCGCACGCGCGGAGCCTCGGCGGCATCCAGGGCCCGATCGATGCACTCGGCCTCGCGAGCCTGCTCCAGATGTTCGGCGCCTCCACTTCCCAGGGAACGCTGCGCGTGGCGCGCGAGGGGCTCGAAGGGGTCGTCGCCTTTCACGGCGGTGTGCTCCGCTGCGTTCGGCTCGGCGAGATCGCGGGCCCGAAGGCGCTCGCCCGCCTGCTCGGCTGGCGAGACGGGAGCTTCGAGTTCCACGCCCAGCTCGAGCCCGATCTGCCCGAAGATCCGCCCGTGCCGCTCGACGGGGCGATCTTCGAGGCCGTGCAGCAGCTCGACGAGCTGGCGCGCGTCGTGCTCCCTTCGACCATCGCGGACGCTCCCCTCGGTCTCGATCGCGCGCGCCTCGACGCCGAGACGGGCCCGCTCGAGAAGGTGGAGGAGGCGGTCGTCGACCTGATCGGCGCCGGCTTCCCGCTCTCCCGGGTTCTCGACGTGATCCCGGTCCCCGACGCCGAGATCCACCAGGCCCTGCGCTCGCTTCTCGAGCGGGGCGTGCTGCTCTCGGGTGGGCGAACGGCCGGCCGGTAGCTAGGGCGCGGCGAGAGGCCGGGTCGGCGACGACTCGAGGAAGGCCGGGTTGCGGATCTCGCGCCGGAGCAGCCGGCCGGCGCGCAGCTCGCTGTGCACGTCGATGCTGCCATCGC
>CAYOIG010000180.1:0-1687 GCA_964403915.1 uncultured Myxococcaceae bacterium | reverse complement strand
CGATGCGCCACCACCTCGCGTACCGGCTGCGGCTGCGCCCGGTCTCCACGCACGTCGCCCTGCGAGCTGGGACTGCCTACCACGCGGGCGCAGAGGCCTCGACGCGCGCGTTGTTCGAGACGTTCGCAACAACTGGAGACCGGCAGGAGGCGATCGGCGCTGCCCGAATCACCGGGCAGATGGCAGCGGACCTGTCTCTGACGAAGCAGGTCGCAGCGGTGCCTCGGGGGGATGCGAGGGATCGAGCGCATGAAGAGGCGCTCGAGCTGCGGCCGGTTCTTGAGTGGATGATCCGGCACCTCGTCGAGGTGACCCACACGGACCTCGACCGGTTCGTGCTGGTCGCGATCGAGGACTCGTTCGACTTCCCGATCCCGCGCGCAGACGGCCGCGGTGGCAGCGTTCACCTCCTCGGGAAACGCGACCTCACCGTCTTCGACAAGGGCTCAGGCGATCTCGTCGTCGTCGAGCACAAGCAGGCCAAGGTGCTTCACGGATTCGAGCGGCGCCTCGAGCTGGACCCGCAGACGACCGGCTATCTCGAGGCGCTGAGGTACGCGGCGCGGCGCGGGAAGGTCCGAGCGTTCTCGGATGGCCTGCTCGAGGGCGCGCAGATCCGCAACGCACCGATCGGCCGCGTGCTCTATCGCGTGATGCGCCGGGCGAAGCCGAGCGAGCCGAAGATCAACCAGGACGGCACCGTGTCGGTCGCAGCATGCGACACGACCGCGGAGCTGCTGAGCGAAGCGCTCGCCGTGCAGCAGCGGCCCGAATGGCTCACTGGCCCGGCGGCGCTCATCGAGCAGCACATCCGGGACGGGAAGCTGCCGAGCCCAGCGCTGCTGGAGCGTGGCCGAAAGGCCGACGAGAAGTGGGAAGCGCTCGTCGATCGCCAGCAGCAGATCCTCGCAACGCTCGAGGCACGCGGCGACACGTTCTACGTCGAGCACGAGCGGATGATCACCGAGCGGATGATCGAGCGCTGGCGCAGCGACCAGCTGGCGACCGCGCGCCTCATTCGGCAGGCCGATCGCGACCCGGCACTTCGGGTGCGGAACACGGACGCCTGCACGCTTGCGCATTCGCCGCGATGCGCGTACCGCTCTCCGTGTCTGGACCCCGAGTCGGAGTCGGCACGGGTGGGCTTCCGAGTGGCGGAAACGCCGCACGAGGAGCTGCTGGACGAGGACGAGAGCGAAGGAGAGGCGACATGACGCTACGGGCGGTTTCTGGATTCAACGAGGGGCAGGCGCTCGACGCAGCGGAGCGCATGACGTCGCGCCGTGCCGACGTCGACGGCGATCCGGACGAGGTCGGCGAGATGCCGGCGGGTGCGACGCGGAAGCCGAAGGGGAAGGGTGGGGTTCCCCGGGCCGCGAAACAGGCTGCTTCGAAGCCGCCGGCAGCGCCGAAGGCGGCGAAGAAGAAAGCGGCGAAGAAATCACCGGCGGACAAGGCGCTCGTCGACGATGCGGAGAAGGCCGCCAAGAAGGTCGTAAAGGCCTGGCAGCGGCTCGAGTCGGCGCAGGCGCGCGCGAAGGAGGTCTCGACGGAGGCATCGACTGCGGTCAAGGCTGCGGCGGAGGTCTTCCGCGAAGAGATCGAGCGCGGTACCTCGATCGCCGAGGGCGCATCGAGTGCCAAGGAGCAGGCCGAGAGCGCCCAGAAGCGCATCGACAAGCTCGCG
>CAYOIG010000179.1:0-5174 GCA_964403915.1 uncultured Myxococcaceae bacterium | reverse complement strand
AAGAAGAGCTGAAGATGCTGAAGGAGACGCGCAAGATCTTCCACGACGACGCCATCCGCGTGACGGCCACCTGCGTGCGCGTGCCGGTTCTGCGCGCCCACTGCGAGTCGATCAACCTCACGTTTGCGAGGCCGCTCAGCGAGGAGCATGCCCGCAAGATCCTCGCCGAGGCGCCGGGCGTCGCGGTGATCGACGACCGCGAGGCGAACCGCCACCCCGAGCCGCTGCAGGCCTCAGGCAAAGATGCCGTCTTCGTGGGCCGCATCCGCCGCGATCTCTCGCAGGACGAGGGCTTCGGCCTCGACCTCTTCGTCTCCGGCGACCAGATCCGCAAGGGCGCGGCACTGAACGCCGTCCAGATCGCGGAGCGGCTGGTCGCGATGGCGTGATGCAGCCGCCCTGGCAGGGTAGAAAACACTCGCGAGTTTTTTCTAGGTAGAGGAATAAAGTACGTTATCCTCGGGCCGATGCGTCCGAGAGCGCGCTATCTCACGACCGCCGTCCGCGCCGATCTCGCCCGCAAGATGGTATTCATGGCGGGCCCGCGGCAGGTCGGTAAGACGACGCTCGCCCGGGGCCTCCTCCGTGGGCGGCCGGGCTACCTCAACTGGCACGTCGCGGCAGATCGCGAGCGCATCCTGCTTCGCGAGCTGCCAGCGGCTCCCCTTTGGGTCTTCGACGAGATCCACAAGTACCGTTCGTGGCGCGGCCTGCTGAAAGGGCTGTACGACGATCGCCGCGCCGGGCAGAGGATCCTCGTCACAGGGAGCGCACGTCTCGACCTCTACCGGCATGGCGGTGACTCCCTACAGGGGCGCTACCACCTGCTCCGCCTCCATCCGCTCTCGGCGGGAGAGCTCGGCCTCCGCACGCGCCAGGATCTCGAGGGGCTGCTGCGGCTCGGAGGGTTCCCCGAGCCGTACTTTGGCGCCTCCGAGACGCAGGCGCGTCGCTGGTCTCGGGAATACCGCACGCGTCTCGTTCGCGAAGAGGTCGTCGATCTCGAGCGCGTGCAGGACCTCGGCAATCTCGAGCTTCTCGTTCTCCGCCTGCCGGCCCTGGTGAGCTCGCCGCTCTCGATCAACGCTCTTCGCGAAGACCTCCAGGTGAGCCACAAGACGGCCTCGAACTGGATCGAGGTCCTCGAGCGACTCTACGCCATCTTCCGGCTCCCTCCCTTCGGAGCGCCGAAACTCCGAGCCGTCAAGAAGGAGCAAAAGCACTACCACTTCGACTGGACGCTCGTGCGAGAGCCCGGACCTCGTTTCGAGAACCTCGTGGCGGCTCATCTGCTCAAGTGGGTGCACTTCGAAGAGGACACGAAAGGCCGCGATCTCGAGCTGCGCTACTTCCGCGACATCGATGGACGCGAGGTCGACTTCGTCGTCGTCGAGGATCGGCGTCCGATCCTTGCGATCGAGGTGAAGCTCGGCGACAGCGAGATCTCGCGCGGGCTTCGCTACTTCCGTGCGCGATTCCCCGACTGCACGTCCTGGCAGATCCATGCCATGGGAGTGAAGGACTACGTCAGCGCCGAGGGAATCCGCGTGGCTCCAGCGCTGGCGCTGCTCCGAACCCTCGTCTAGCGGCGCACGACCCGCGGCCGCGGGAAACGGATCGCCTTGCGGAACTGTTGCACCACCGGCAGCGCCTCGAGCCAGGGGGAGGAGTCTGCCCGCGCGGGATCCTTCTCGCAGATCTCGCCGGCATAGCCCTCCGGGATCTGGCTGTAGAGGCGCGGCGGATTCTCGCTGTCGTCGAGGTAGTGGTACTCGAAGCCCGGGATCGAGAGATCGTCATCGGCCACGACGTCGATGGTGCGCACGCCGTAGCTCGTGAGCTCGGTCGTCGTCGCCTGGGGCGGAACGATCCAGACGTGTCGCGGCGCCGCGACGAACTGGTACTGGATCCTCCGGTTCGCCGACAGGAAACGGAACTTGCGGATCTCGCCGCCGTAGATCCGGCTGCCGGAGCGATCGACCTCGAGAAAGCCCTTGCCGAAGTCCGGCTCGTAGCCGCGCGCAAATCGCAGCGAGGCGGGATCGTTCCTCCGCGTGAACCGGGCCACCGACTTGCCACCGTGGATGAGGTCGCGCGGGTCGGCGGCGGCGCGGCGGCGCGGCGCGACGAAGTCGGCGTACGGCTCGACACGATGGTCGGGAGCCCGTCTCAGCACGAGACCGATGGCATGCTCGTCCCGCGGCACGCGCGGGGTCAGCCGGCTCACGAGGTCGAGCGCAGACTGGATCTCGAGCGGAAGGTTCGTCGTCTCCTCCGCGCTGTAGAAGACGATCTCGCCGTTCGCCTCCTTCACGGGCTTCAGATCGCCCTTACCGATCCAGTTCTCCGAATCGGAGCGGGCGAAGTGGCTCGCCGAGCGCCAGACGAGCGATGCGTCCTTGTAGAAGTAGCGGGTAAAGAGCTCCAGCCGGCGGGGCGGAAGATCTCGGCCCGCGCCGGGGAGCACGTAGGCGATGAAGAAGCGCGCATTCGGCTCCTGCCGGAGCCCGCAGAGATAGAAGAGGGTGTCGAAGAGCCGGAGCCGGTAGCGGGGCACGTAGCCGAGGGTGAGCAGGCTCCGGGGCCTCGTCTTCGCCTTGCCGGCGGGACGGATCCGCGCGCCGGCATCGAGCAGCGCCCGGAACTCCCGCTCGACCTGGCGGGGCGTGAGAGGGCACGGACGGATTCCCGTTTCGATCCGAGTCTCGAGCACGCTGTCCCCT
Organism: uncultured Myxococcaceae bacterium; assembly: GCA_964403915.1. Taxonomy (GTDB): domain Bacteria; phylum Myxococcota_A; class UBA9160; order UBA9160; family UBA9160; genus MYXO. The sequence goes on along the minus strand of CAYOIG010000179.1, from coordinate 2,451 downwards.
TCGTCAGTCTCGCCGCTGCCGGGCAGACGCCCAGGCCGGCAGGTGGAAGCCCTTCCCGTCGACGATCGAGGTCGCGGCCACGGGAACGTCTTCGCCGGGCGGAAGGGCGATCTCGATGGGTGTCATGGCGAGGATGTCCTCGCGGACGTCGATTCCCGGCATCACCGTCTCGAGCTGCAGGCCGCCCGGAGTCAGCCGAAAGACACCGACGGGTGTCACATAGAAGATCTGCTTGCCTGCCGCGAGCGCTCGCGCGGCATCGAACGTCACCTCGGAGACGTGCTCGACGAACTTCGGCTCGCCGGCGCGGCGCAGGCGCACGAGGCCGCGCTCGGCGACGATCTCGCCACCGCGTAGCCAGCCGCAGACGAAGACGATCGTGCGCGCCGCCTCGGCAAAGTCGATGAAGCCGCCCGGACCCGCGTAGTGACGCACGCCGCGGCCGCGCCGCGAGACGTTCACGTTGCCGTCCGCATCCACTTCCAGCGCACCGAGACAGGCTGCGTCGAGACGGGTCTCGCAGCGGCGAAAGAGCTCGGCCGTCGAGACGATCTCGCGCGGCGAAAGCCCGGCCCCGAAGTAAGCGCCGGGAGCCGGGAGCCCGCCCACGATGCCGCTTTCGACGAGGAACGTGACGTCCCCGAGGCGTCCGCTCTCGAAGATGATCCGGGCCACCCCTTCCGGCATCCCGGCGCCGATGGCGACCTGGGCGCCCTTGCTCACCGCCGACGCGAGCGGCGTGGCAGCGAGCCGCGACACGGCGTCCGTGAGGGCATTCCGGCGTGCGACGCCCCCAGCGAGCGCGGTGAGCCGCTCCACGAACCGGGTCTGATCCAGCGCTTCTCCGATCGCGATCTCGCTCTGCGTCGTCACGGCCGACCACGGATCGAGGTGCGTGTAGCCGGGCGCCTGCTCGGTGTTCGGATGCAACACGATCGCGTCGACCAGCTCTGCTGGAAGAAATACCCGGTCGTAGCCCTCGTCCACGAGGAGGCCGACGTTCGCGATCACGAGGCCGCCCTTGCGCCGCACCGCCTGCGCGAGCTCGAGGCTGTCGCCGACCATCGCGCAGCCCTTCGCGTAGAGGTTCCCGCTGCGGTCGGCGGCCGGGAGGTTGAAGATCGCCACGTCGGGGCGGGGAATCCGGTAGCGGAGGAGATCTCCCTCGAGCGTCACGAGCTGCTCGCGACGCCCCTTCTGGACGGGCGATCCGCGGCCGGTTCGCGGATCGAGAAAGGTGCCGATGCCCGTGCCGGTGAGCAGGGAGTCCTCGCCCCGGCCGAGGGCCGCATAGAGCTCGGCCATCACGCCGAGCGGCAGACATTGCAGCTCGCAGCGCCTGCGCGCTGCGAGGTCGAGGAAGGCCCGGAACGTCTCGAAGTGGCTGGTGACGAGCCGCGTGCAGAGCCCCGGCTGCGCCAGCTCGTCGAGAGAGCCCGGAAGCAGGCCGCGGCTTCCGTGGCCTCCGACATTGAGAAGCGTCAGCCCGCGCGGATGACCCGTCTCCTGGAAGATCTCGCGCAGGGCCCAGAAGACGGCCGAGGCCCGCTGCTGCGCTCCCAGCCCCGAGACCCCCACCACGGCGCCATCGGGAATCCGGGCGACGGCATCGCGGGCGCTCACGAACTTCGGGCTCCCGGAAACGGGGCCGGCCCTGCGCGCGTCGTGGCGCAGCAGCGTCAGGCCCCAGCGTGCCATCCGGGCGAGGGTCGCCGCCCTGGCGGCGAGATTCACGGCATCCCGTCCATCGCCCAACCGTAGCCCGGCCGCCCGCAGACGGGCGCGTGGGCTGGCGGCCGCAGGACCCACCGGGGTACAACCGAAGGCCTGCGGAGGGTAGAGCCGTTTCGTCCCATCCCGACGTCCCCACCCAGCGCCTGCTCTTCCTCGACAACCTGAGGACGTTCCTCACGGTGCTGGTCGTCTGTCATCACTCGGCCATCGCCTTCGGGGCGGCCGGAGGCTGGTACTACGTCGCTCCGCCGCCGCCGGGGAGCCATGCTCCGCTCCTGCTCACGATCTTCGCGGGCATCAACCAGGCCTTTTTCATGAGCCTTTTCTTCGCGATCTCGGGCTACGTGACGCCGGCCTCCTACGACGCGAAGGGCCCGGCGGCATACCTGAGGGACCGCCTCGCGCGCCTCGGCCTCCCGCTGCTCGTCTACTTCTTCGTGCTCAACCCCTGCGTCGTCTACCTCGCACACCGCTTCCAGGGACGCGCGCCGGAGGGCCTGCTCGCCTTCGTGACGCACGATTACCTGCGCAAGTGCGGCACGGGCCCGCTCTGGTTCGTGCTGGCGCTGCTGATCTTCGCAGGCGTCTACGCGGCGCTGCGCATTCTCTCCCGGCGCGAGCGCGAGAGAACGGGCTCGCGGCCCCTTCCCGGAAACGCAGCGGTGCTCGGCTTCGTGCTCGTGATCGGACTCGTCGCCTTCGCGGTGCGCATGGTCT
>CAYOIG010000178.1:0-8930 GCA_964403915.1 uncultured Myxococcaceae bacterium | reverse complement strand
CGCCCGGAAGCGATGGCCCCGGAGCTGGCGCGGCTGCGCGCGCAAATCGACGCCGTGGACGAGACGATCCTCGCCCAGCTCAACGAACGGGCGCGTCTCGTGCTCGAAGTCGGCCGCCTAAAGCAAGGCGCGGGCCTGGCGCCCTTCGATGCGGCCCGCGAGCGCGACATTCTCGAGCGCTTGGCGGCGCTCAATCGCGGCCCCTTCCCGACGGCTTCGATTCCCCACGTGTTCCGCGAGATCATCGGCGTTACGCGCAGTCTCGAGGGCCCGCTGCGCGTGGCCTACCTCGGCCCGGAGGGAACGTTCAGCCACCTCGCCGCGCGCCAGCAGTTTGGAGCGCAGGCCGAGCTCGTGGCCGAGCCGACCCTGCCCGACGTCGTCGCGGCCGTCGCGCACGGGCGGGCGGAGGTCGCCGTCGTCCCGGTCGAGAACACGACGGAGGGCGTCGTGACGCCCACTCTCGATGCGCTGGTCGACGCCGAGACGCCGATCTGCGGCGAGGTCGTGCTCCGCATCTCGCACCAGCTCTTCTCCCGGAGCGGCCGGATCGCCGACGTCAAGCGCGTGGCCTCGATCCCGCAGGTTCTCGCACAGTGCCGGCTGTGGCTGGAGACCCATTTGCCCGGCGTCGATCGCGTGGAGACGCCCAGCACGGCCGCGGCCGCACGCCTCGCAGCGGACGACGCCGGGGTCGCGGCGATCGGCAGCGCCCTCGCCGCGGAGACGTGGAGCCTCACGACGATCGAGGCATCGATCGAGGACCGCCGCGACAACACCACGCGCTTCGTCGTGCTCGGCGGTCCGAAGGTCGGGCCGAGCGGCAACGATCTCACGTCCGCGCTCTTCACCGTGCGGCGGGACGAGTCCGGCGCGCTCTACCGTCTGCTGGCGCCGTTCTCGAAGCATGGCGTCAATCTGACGTCGATCCAGTCGCGCCCGCTCAAGGGAAAGCCCTGGGAGTACGTCTTCTTCCTCGACGTCGAAGGCCACCGCGACGAGCCACGCGTCGCACAGGCGCTCGTCGAGGCGGCGGCGGTCGCCACGGCGCACCGCGTCCTCGGCTCTTTCCCGCGCGCGCTGCCGCGCGCGACCTCCGCGGGGGGGGCCTCGCGTGCGTAGCCTCGCAAAGCCCCACGTGGCGAACATCCGGCCCTATCAGCCGGGAAAGCCGATCGAGGAGCTCGAGCGGGAGCTCGGCATCTCGGGCGCCATCAAGCTGGCCTCCAACGAGAACCCCGTGGGCCCGTCTCCGAAGGCGCTCGCCGCCGCCCACGAGGCGCTTCGCGACGTGAACCGCTACCCGGATGCCGGCTGCTTCGCGCTGCGACGGCGGCTGGCGACGCATCTGGGTGTCGACCCGGACGAGCTCCTGATCGGGGCGGGTGCCGACGAGGTCCTGGGCCTGATCGGCCAGACCTATCTCGGGCCAGGGGACGAGGCGGTCTTCGCCTGGCCCTCGTTCGCCATGTATCCGATCGTCGTGCAGGCGGCGGGCGCGACGGCGGTTGCCGTGCCGCTCACGACGGATCTCGTGCACGACCTCGAGGCCCTGGCGGCCGCCGTGACGCCGCGTACGCGGGTCGTCTTTCTCTGCAATCCGAACAATCCGACGGGGACGGCCGTCGGCGCCGAGGCCTTCGACCGCTTCGCCCTGCGACTGCCCGCCGACGTGATCCTCGTCGTGGACGAGGCCTACTACGAATACGCCCGGCGGCCGGATTTTCCGCGCGCGCTGTCGTGGGTTCGGCGGCGGCCCGGCACGGTCGTGCTGCGAACCTTCTCGAAGATCTACGGCCTCGCTGGCCTGCGTGTGGGCTACGGCATCGCGGATGCCGAGACCGTCGGTCTCCTGCACCGCCCGCGGCATCCCTTCAACGTGAGTCTCGTGGCGCAGGCCGCCGCGCTCGCGGCCCTCGATGACGTCGATCACGTCGAGCGGTCGCGGCGCATCAACGAGATCGGCCGTGAATATCTCGTGCGCGAGCTGGAGGCGCTCGGCATCGCGGTCTGGCCGAGCGAGACCAACTTCGTGCTCGCCGACGCGGGAGCGGGGGCTCACGACGCGTTGCTGCGGGAGGGTGTGATCGTGCGTCCGATGGCGGGCTTCGGCCTTCCGGAGCACGTGCGGATCTCGATCGGCCTTCCGGAGGAGAACGAGCGTCTGGTCAAGACGCTGCGGCGACTGCGGGAGCAGCCGCGATGACGACGCCCGTCGCCCGCCGCCTCGCCGTCATCGGGCTCGGCCTGCTGGGCGGCTCCGTCGCGCTGGCCGCACGGCGCCGGGGCGTCGCTTCCCAGGTGGTCGGCGCTGGTCGCTCGCGCGAGAGCGTGGCGGCCGCGCAGCGTAGCGGCGCCTTCGACGGAGTGATCAGCCTCGAGGAAGCGGTTCGCGGGGCCGATCTGGTGGTGCTGGCGACGCCGGTCTCCGCCATGGCCGGCGTGCTGCGACGCGCGGCGCCGGAAATGACACGGGACTGCGTCGTCACCGACGTCGGCAGCGTGAAGGGGGCGCTCACGGAGACGCTCCCCGGACTGCTTCCGCCGGGCGCCTGCTTCGTGGGCTCGCACCCGATGGCGGGGAGCCATGAGCGAGGCATGGAGCACGCGCGGGCCGATCTCTTCGAGGGCGCGGTGTGCGTGGTGACGCCGACTTCGGGCAGCGACGCCGCCGCGGTGGCCCGCGTGGAGAGTCTGTGGCGCGGGCTCGGTGCGCACGTCGAGCGGCTCGGTCCGGACGCGCACGACGCCGCCGTGGGCTGGGTGAGTCACGTCCCCCACGCGCTGGCCTTCGCGTTCGCTGCGTCGCTGCGCGAGGCACCGGCCGGCGCAACCGCGCTGGCCGGCCCGGGCTTTCGTGATTTCACGCGCATCGCGCGCAGCGACGCCGAGCTTTGGAGCGAGATCCTCACGCTGAACCGCAAGGCCCTCACGGGCCCGCTGCAGTCGTTCGCGCTGCGGCTCGCAGAGCTCGCTCGCGCAATCGACACGGGCGACGCCGATGCGGTCGCCCGCTTCCTGGCCGGGGCCCGCGAGAATCTCGCATTGGTTCCGTCGCAGGCATCCAAAGCCCGATCCGGGGGCGAAAAACCGGAAATCTGAGGCCGACCCGATGGACGGGCGGTTCCTAAAGGAGAACATCGAAACTCTCATGACCGAGAACAACCAGATCGCGAGCGGGTCGCCCCGCTTCGCGGAGCTTTTCGAGCAGAGCCTGAGGCAGGTGAAGGAGGGGGAGCTGGTGCGCGGCACCGTGCTCTCCGTGGATGAGGACAACGTTCAGGTGGACATCGGCTTCAAGTCCGAGGGCCTGATCCCGACCTGGGAATTCATGGACGAGGACGGAACGCTTCTCGTCAAGGTCGGGGACGTCGTCGACGTCCTGGTCGAGGACGCCGAGGACGAAGAGGGGCGCATCGTCCTCTCGAAGGAGAAGGCGGATCGTCTCAAGATCTGGGACGACATCAGCAAGGCCTTCGAGGCGGACGAGGCCGTCGAGGGCGTGATCGTATCGCGGGTGAAGGGCGGCCTCGCGGTCGACATCGGGGTGAAGGCGTTCCTGCCGGGCTCCCAGGTCGATCTTCGGCCCGTGCGGAATCTCGAGACGATGGTCGGCCAGAAGCTGCAGTTCAAGATCATCAAGTTCAACAAGCGACGCGGGAACATCGTGCTCTCACGGCGTGCGCTCCTCGAGAAGGAGCGCAAGCGGATGCGCGAGACCACGCTGCAGACGCTGCAGGTGGGCCAGATCATCGACGGAGTGATCAAGAACCTCACGGACTACGGCGCCTTCATCGATCTGGGCGGTATCGACGGCCTGCTCCACGTGACCGACATGTCGTGGGGCCGGGTCAACCATCCCTCCGAGATCTTCCAGGTGGGCGACGAGCTGAAGGTGAAGGTCCTCAAGTTCGATCCCGAGACCGAGCGGGTGTCGCTGGGCCTCAAGCAGCTGCAGCCCGATCCGTGGATGGATGCAGGCATGCGTTACCCGATTGGGAAGCGCCTGCAGGGCAAGGTGGTGTCGCTCACCGACTACGGCGCGTTCGTCGAGCTCGAGCCGGGCATCGAGGGTCTGATCCACGTCTCGGAGATGTCCTGGACCAAGCGCGTGAAGCACCCGTCCAAGATGGTCTCCATCGGCGATCTCGCCGAGGCGATCGTTCTCGACGTGGACGAGGGCAACCGCAAGATCTCGCTGGGTATGAAGCAGATCGAGCCCAACCCCTGGAGCGTGATCGAGGATCGCTATCCGGTCGGCACCCGGGTGACGGGAATGGTTCGCAACATCACCAACTTCGGGGTCTTCATCGGTCTCGAGGAGGGGATCGACGGCCTCGTTCACGTCTCGGACGTGTCGTGGACCGAGCAGATCAAGCACCCGAGCGAGAAGTTCAAGAAGGGGGATGAGGTCGAGGCCGTCGTCCTCAAGATCGACAAGGAGAACGAGAAGTTCTCGCTCGGCATCAAGCAGCTCCAGCCCAATCCCTGGGAGGACATCTCGCGGCGCTATCCGACCGGCACCGAGGTGACCGGCGAGGTCACGAGCGTGACCGACTTCGGCGCCTTCGTAAAGCTCGAGGAAGGCATCGAGGGTCTCGTCTACAGCTCGGAGCTCTCCGCGGAGCGGGTCGAGAAGCCCGCCGACGTGGTGCAGGCGGGCCAGATCGTCAAGGCGCTCGTGGTCAAGGTCGATGCCGTCGAAGGCAAGATCTCGCTCTCCATGCGAGCGGTGAACGACCGCCAGGAGCGCGAGGCGTTGAAGGAGCTCGCGCAGCAGACGAAGAGCCAGACGGCGACGCTCGGCGACCTGTTGAGGGAGAAGCTCGAGCGGAAGAATCAGGAATGAGTTGAGGTGCCCACTCGGGGGGATTCCATGACGAAGAGCGGACTCATCGAGAGGGTGGCGGAACAGACGCCGCACATCTCGAAGAAGGACACGGAGGTCGTGGTCAACACGATCTTCGATTCGATGACCGAGGCGCTTCGCAGCGGGGAGCGCATCGAGATCCGCGGGTTCGGCAGCTTCCAGGTCAAGGTGCGTGAGGCACGCGAGGGGCGGAATCCAAAGACGGGGGAGGAGGTCCACATCCCCGCCAAGCGGACGCCGTTCTTCAAGGTCGGCAAGGACCTGAAAGAAATGGTGGACGGCGCGGCGCCGGACGGTGGAGAGCGAGGCTCCGCGGCCGACAACGCGGCCTGAGCCAGGGACGCCACCCGAACGGGAGGCGTCGACAGCTACGATCGGCGGGGTGGGCTCCAGCGGTGAGCCCACCCCGGTTCGTCCGCGGGACCACGGGACGAACCGCTTCGCACGGCGAGCGGGTGGGGGGAGGCGCATGGTCATCGCACGCCGGCTGCTCGGGCTGGCCGTCCTCGTAGCGCTGCTGGTGGGCGGCTGGAAGTTCGCGCACGCCAACGGCACCGAGGTCCCCTTCGACTACCTGATCGGACAAATCGGAGCCGTGCGGGTCTGGGCGCTCGCCGTTGCGAGCTTCGGGCTGGGCGCGGCCGTGACCGGCGCCGTCTGCCTCGTCGAGCTGACCCGGCTCGGTCTGCTCTCACGCCGCTACCGCAAGGCGCTCGGTCGCCTGGAGGCCGAAGTCCAGGGTCTGCGCGCACTGCCGCTCGGCTCCGCGTCTCCCCGCGCTGCGGATGCGGAGCCGGAGAGTTCCGGGCTCACGGCCGCCGGGAGGCCGGGGCGGGGCTCCTGAGTCGCATGGGCTGGTTAGGACGCGTGCTCCTGCGCGGGCGGATGCGCGTCCCGCCGGACGCGGATGCGTCGGTGCGGCGAGCGCTGCTCGCGCTCCTCTCGCACGACGGTGCCGAGGTCGAAGCCGTGCTCACGGCCGCAGTGCGTGCGCATCCCCACGACAGCGACGTCTTCCGGGCGCTGGCCCTGCTCTACCGGCAGCAGGGCGAGTTCGCGCGTGCGATCCACATGCACCAGAGCCTGCTCCTGCGGCGCGACCTCGCTGCCGACGTTCGCGTCGATGTCCTCGGAGAGCTCGCCGAGGATTTCCGCAAGGCGGGTCTGATCCGCCGGGCGGCAGCGGCCTACGAAGAGGTGCTGATCCATGCGCCCCGAGACCGGCGCGCTCTGGGCGGGCTCGCACGACTGCTGCAGAGCCTGCGCGACCACGGCCGCGCCCTGCAGATGATCCGGCGGCTCGCGCGCGTGGAAGGACGGAGCGCGGCCGAAGAGGAGGCGGCGCTGCTGGTGCAGCAGGCGGAGGTGGCCCACGCCGAGGGCCGGAGCGACGACGCGCGTCGCGTCGCGCGGCGGGCACGTCGTCGCCAGCGCGGGTACGCCCCGGCCCACGTGCTGCTGGGAACGCTCGAGGCGGAACGCGGCAAGAACGAGTCGGCGCTGGCGTCATGGCAGGCGGCCGTCGAGGCCGACCCGCGCTGCGCCGGCTTCGTCTATCCTCGCCTCGAGGCGGCCTTCGCGTCGGCCGGCCGGACTCGGGAGTTCGAGGGCTTTCTGCGCCGGCTCCTGAAGCGGCGGCCGGACGACGCAGTCGCGCGACTGGCATTGGCGCGGGCGCTCGCCGCATGGGGGGAGGTGGACGCCGCCGTGGCGGAACTGCGGACGTGGCTGGCGCGCGACGCGAGCGCCCTTCCGGCGCAGGCGGCGCTGGTGCGCGTGCTGCTCGATGCGGGGCGCCAGGAGGAGGCCCTCGCGGCGCTGCCGGAGTTGCTGGAGCGCCTGTCGCTGCACGCGGCGGGACCGCCACAGGAGAGCAGCGCATGAGCCGGAGCGCGCTTGCGACACCCATGATGCGGCAGTACCTGGCACTCAAGGCCGAGCACCCGGATGCGCTCCTGTTCTACCGCATGGGAGACTTCTACGAGCTCTTTCTCGACGATGCCGAGCTCGCAGCCCCGATTCTCGACATTGCGCTCACCACACGCGATCGGGGCAAGCCCGATGCGATTGCGATGTGTGGGGTCCCCGCCCACAGCGTCGATGGGCACGTGAAGCGGCTCGCCGCCCTCGGTCATCGGGTGGCGATCTGCGAGCAGATGGAGGATCCCCGCAGCCTCTCCGGTCGTCGCCTCGTGCGTCGCGCCGTGGTCGAGGTCGTGACGCCGGGGCTGGTGGGCGATCCCGAAGGCCTCGACTCCGCCCAGGAGGTGGCACTGATCGCCCTGCTGCCACCGACACCGATCGGTGACGATCCGGGCTGCTGGGGCCTGGCTGCGCTCGAGGCCTCCACCGGCGACTTCCGCGCCACGCACGTCGCAGCCGGGCGCGAGTCGGGGCTGCCGGAAGCGCTGGTGGCCGAGCTGGCGCGCATCGGGCCGCGCGAGTGCCTGATTCCGCGGGAGGCAGACGAGGCCCTCGCGGAGCGGCTGCGCGTCGAGCTTCCGGGTGTGAGCGTGACCCGCGTTGCGGCGGCAGGCTTCGATCCCATGGCGGCGCCGGCGCGTCCCGACGGCTTCGACGCCGCGGCGGGCGACGCCGCGACGCGCGCTGCGGCCGGGCTGCTCGCGTATCTCGCCGCCCACCAGCCGGTTGCGCTGCGGCGGACATCCCGGTTGCGTCGTGACGCGCTGGCCGACACGCTGGTGGTGGACGCGGCGACCCGAACGCACCTCGAGCTCTTCGAGAGCGCCGAGGACCGCTCGCGCCACGGTACGCTGCTCGAGCGGCTGGATGCCACGGTGACGGCGCCCGGCATCCGGCGCCTTGCGCGCTGGATCGCCTACCCCCTGCGCGGCGCCGAGCGCATCGCCGATCGACAGGATGGCGTTGCGTGGCTCGCCGAGCACGATCGCGCCCGCGGAAGGCTGCGAACGGCGCTGCGCGACGTGCGCGATCTCGAGCGTCTCGTATCGAAGGCGGCGCGGCCGACGGCGACGCCGCGCGACCTGGTGGCGCTGCGGCGCTCGCTGGAGGCGCTGCCGGCCGTGGTCCTGTCCCTCGCCCCCGATTCGGGCGCCGGGCTGCCCGGAGTGCTCGCTGCACCGCCGTCTGCGCTGCGCGCGCCGGTGCCGATTCCCGATGCGGCACTGCTGGTGGCGGAGGCGCTGGTCGACGAGCCCCCCGTGCTGCTGCGCGGCTCGCGAGGGGCTGGCGAGACGGGCTTCATCCGCCCGGGACATCGCCTCGAACTCGATTCGCTGCGGGAAGGCGCTCGCAAGGGGCGGGAGTGGATGGCCGGGCTCGAGACGCGCGAGCGCGAGCGAACCGGGATCCCGAGCCTCAAGCTCCGTTTCCATCCGGTACACGGCTACGGCATCGAGGTGACGCGCGCGCAGCAGGGCCGCGTTCCGCCGGAGTACGAGCGCAAGCAGACCCTCGCGAGCGCCGAGCGCTTCACCACGCCCGAGCTGCGCGAGGTGGAGCAGGCAGTGCTCGGCGCGAGCGACCGCGCGGCCGCACTCGAACGCGAGATCTTCGAGGCGGTACGGCAGGCCGTGATCGAATTCACGCCGCAGATGAGCGCGGCCGCCGAGGCCTGCGCCGAGCTCGACGCGCTGGCTTCCCTGGCGGAGGTGGCGCGGCGAGATGGCTGGGTTCGGCCGCGGGTCGATGCGAGCGACGTTCTCGAGATCCGGGGCGGCCGCCATCCCGTCGTCGAGCCGCTGCTGGCGCGCACTGGCGTCGGCTTCGTCGCAAACGACACCGAGCTCGATCGCGAGGCCGGCCAGATCCTGCTGCTCACGGGGCCGAACATGTCGGGCAAGAGCACGTACCTGCGGCAGGTTGCGCTCATCGTGCTGCTCGCCCATGTCGGCAGCTTCGTGCCGGCAGAGAGCGCTCGGATCGGAGAGGTGGACCGGATCTTCACCCGCGTCGGCGCCGCGGACCGGCTGGCCCGCGGTGAATCGACCTTCATGGTGGAGATGCGCGAGTGCGCGCAGATTCTCGGTCAGGCCTCGCCGCGCAGCCTCGTCATCCTCGACGAGCTGGGACGCGGGAC
>CAYOIG010000177.1:0-10269 GCA_964403915.1 uncultured Myxococcaceae bacterium | reverse complement strand
GCAGCCGGTCGCCGTCCGGGAGCACTCCGAGTGCGAGGGGGCGCGGCACGGCGAGCCCTGCCGAGTGGAGGTTGCGGAGGGCGCGCCACTCGCGATCGGCGGGCGCCTGGCCGAGCCAGGCTCGTGCGCGCTCGCGCCAGGGATGGCGACCCGATCCGACACGAAACTGTTTCATCAAGAGAGAAGAGGCGCCGGTGTCTTCGAGGCGAACGATGCGCCGGTGCGCTCCGTCGTGCAGCAGCGTGCCGCTGCCACCCGCGAGCCAGCGGAGGGCGGCCTCCTGTGCCGCGGGCTCGCCCGCCTGCCAGCGTACGTGCGGGCTCATGCCAGCAGGCGCGCGTAGAGCGCGCGCAGGGCCAGCACGTGGGCGTCCCAGCCGTGACGTTCGGCGAGCGCTCGGCCCGCCGCTGCGAGCGCGCTGCGGACGCCTGGCTCGGCGAGCCGGTCGAGCGCGCGCGCGAAGCCGGCCGCGTCTTCGGGGTCTTCGACGACGATTCCCGCCTCGCACGCGATCTCGGCCGCGCCGTTGGCGCCGCTCGTCACCACCGGCAGGCCCGCCGCGGCGGCCTCGAGACAGACGTTGGCGAAGGCGTCGTAGCGCGTCGGCAGAAGCAGGGCGTCCGCGGCGGCGTAGAGGCTCTCGACGTCGCTGCGAGGCCCGAGAAAGCGCACACGCTCGCCGATCCCGAGCCGGTTCGCGAGGGCCTGCCAGCGCGCGGGCGCGTCGCGGCCAGCGACCCAGAGCAGCGCCTCGCGGTCTTGCGCGGCGGCGAGGGCGCCGAGTGCAACGTCGAGCCCCTTGCGCACGAATCCCGAGCCTGCGAAGAGAAAGACGGTGCGTGAGCCGGCAGCGAGCTCGCCGCGCAGTCGCACGCCTTCGCACCCGCGCCGCTCCGGATGGAAGCGCGAGAGATCGACACCATTTCGGATCACCGCGAGCCGCGCCTCCGGCACGCCGTAGCGCTTCGCGATCTGCTCGCGGACGAGGGCGGAGTTGCAGAGGACGGTCTGCGACGGATCCTCGAAGACCCGTCGCTCGATCCAGAGCTGCGCGGCATGGCGGGGCGAGAGCCGTCGCCAGCGGGCGCCGCGCTCGCCGTGAAGGCGCTCGAGATAGTCGGCGTGGCTGCCGCCACCGGCGCGGAAGACGTCCTGGTGCAGGGTGCGGGAGAAGGACTGCACGAGATCGAAGCCCGCGCGCGTCGCGCGGGCCGCGGCATGCGAGAAGGCCAGCAGGCGCAGGGGCTGCCAGAGCGCCGGCGCGCGCACGTGCGCCAGCGCTGCTCCCGGCGGGGCCGCACCGGAGCGGCTCACGACCGTGACCTGGTCGCCGGCGCGCACCAGCCCGGCTGCGACCTGCCACGCCACGTTCTCGGCGCCGCCCGTGCCGGCACCCGAGCGCTCGATCACGAGCGCGATCCGGAGCGGCCGGGCCGGAGTCTCTACCGGGCCGATCGGCCCCGGCGCCGCGATACCCATCCGGCTCCCAGCGCGGCGACGGCGAAGCCGAGCATCGAGCCCGCCGTGGCGGCCGGCGGGGGGCCGCAGCCCGTGGGCGCGCAGAACCTGCCGCGCCAGGCGCGCGCCGCCTCCGCCTGCGCCGGTGAGAGGGAGGTTTCGGCCCCGGACGCGGTTGCGCCGAGGGCGAGGAGAAGAGCGAGCAGGGGCAGGGCGCGACGCATCGGCGCAAGGGTACAGCCCTCCTCGCTCGAAGCAACGACGCTGAATCTCCGCCGGGGCGGCCGCGTCCCTTCTCACGAGCGCCGTGGTTGACGCCATACGGCGCGCGTCTCATATTGCGCCGCGCAGAAGACCTGCAGAGGGGATGCGATCACCGTCATGGCCCGGGCACCCGCGCTCGCGCTCTCCCCGCCGGATCCCGGCGGCGCCGGCCCTCGCGCGCGCAGGGACAAGCGCGAGGCCATTCTCGACGCGGCCGTCCGGGTCTTCGCGCGGAGCGGCTACCACGGCGCCCGGGTCTCCGACATCGCACGCGAGGCGGGCATCGCGTACGGCCTCGTCTATCACTACTTCACGAACAAGGAAGAGATCCTCGGCGCGATCTTCGAGGAGCGCTGGAGCACCTTCCTGCAGGCCGTGGACGGCGTCTCCCGGCGCGACACGACCACGGGCGACAAGCTGGTGTCGGTTGCCGCGCTGATCCTCAATGCCTACCGCCTGCACCCCGAGTGGGTGAAGGTGCTCGTGCTCGAGATCCAGCGCTCGTCGCGCTTCGCCGAGCCCGGTCAGATTCGCGCGGTGACGGCGCTGATGCAGAGCGTGGCGCGCATCCTGCGGGCGGGTCAGGAGGCCGGCGAGCTGCGGGCTGATCTCGATCCCGACGTCGCCTGCTACGTCTTCATCGGCGCGCTCGAACTGGTGGTGACGAGCCTCGTGCTCGATCTCATTCGCGTCGATGCGACGCCCGATGGCGCGAGCGCCTACTACCTCAAGGTGGCACGCACGGTGGTGGACATCTTCCTGAACGGCCTTGCGGCCGGAGGAGCGCGGTCTTGATCGAGGCGCGCGGAATCTCGAAGCGCTACGGCGAGCACGTGGCGGTGGATGGCGTCAGCTTCGAGGTGGCGCGGGGCGAAGTCGTGGGCTTCCTCGGGCCGAACGGCGCCGGGAAGACCACCACGATGCGCATCCTCACGGGCTTTCTGCCGCCGACCGACGGCACGGCGCTGATCGACGGCCACGACATGCTGACCGATCCGCTGCGGGCGCGAAGGTCGGTCGGCTACCTGCCCGAGGTGCCGCCGCTCTATCCCGAGATGGACGTCGAGGGCTACCTGCGCTTCGTGGCCGCGATCAAGGGCCTGCCGCGCGGAAAGCGCCGTGAGGCCGTCGAGCGCACCATGAGCCGCTGCGGCCTGCTCGACGTTCGTCGCCGCGTGATCGGCTCGCTCTCGAAGGGCTACCGGCAGCGCGTGGGACTCGGCCAGGCCATCGTTCACGAGCCGCCGGTCCTGATCCTCGACGAGCCGACCGTGGGCCTCGACCCGGTGCAGATCCGTGAGATCCGCGCGCTGATCGCGAGCCTCGCCGCGCCCGGTCCGGATGGAGCCCAGCACACGGTGATCCTCTCGACGCACATCCTCTCGGAGGTGGAGGCCATCTGTCAGCGCGTGATCCTGATCCACCGCGGGCGAAAGCGCCTCGATGCGCCGCTGGCGCAGCTCATGCAGGGCGGACAGGGGCTCGAGGCCGTGTTCGCGCGCGAGACGGCCCGCGACGAGGCCGAACCGGCGGGGGAGGCTGCCTCGGCATGAAGCACGTTCCCACGATCGCCTCCCGCGAGCTCCGCTCCCTCTTCGTCTCGCCGGTGGCCTACGCCGTCCTCACGCTCTTCGTGCTGCTGGCCGGCTTCTTCTTCCTCTCGAGCCTGCTGCAATTCGAGGAGTACATCCTCCGCATGCAGCAGTTCCAGTACTTCGATCAGATGAAGGAGCTGAACCTCAACGATCACGTGATCGCTCCCTTCATCGGCGTGATGTCGATCGTGCTGCTGTTCATGATCCCAGGGATCACGATGGGGCTCTTCGCGGCCGAGAAGGCGAACCACACCGACGAGCTGCTGCTCACGAGCCCGCTCACCATCTGGGACATCGTGCTCGGCAAATATCTGGCGGCGGCGGCCTTCGTGACGCTGCTAGTGCTGCTGCTGGCGCTCTATCCGGCGATCCTGCTGCTCTACGGCGACCCGGAGGTCCCGAAGACGCTGGCCGGTCTGCTCGGGCTGTGGCTGGTGGGCCTTGCCTACGCCGCCGTCGGGGCCTTCGCCTCGTCGCTGACCCGCAACCAGATCATCGCCTTCGCCTTCTCCTTCGTGCTGCTGCTCATCCTGTGGATGCTCTCGTTCCTCGCCGACCTCGGCGCTGCGGGCGGGGCCATCGGCTCGGCGACCGGGATCTCGGGCCTGCTCCGCTGGCTCTCCACGGCCGAGCATTTCGAGGCGTTCGTGAAGGGCCTGATCGATACGGCGGATCTCGCCTATTTCGGCGTGCTCGTGGGCAGCGCGCTGATTTTGACCAAGTTCACGGTCGAATCCGTGCGGTGGCGGTAGAGCCATGAAGCGCTGGGCATCTCTTCTCGCTCCGCTGGGTGTCGTGGCCGTCGCCTTTGGTCTGGTCTCGGTCTTCCTGATGCTGGCCGGCGCCCCGACAGACCCGCTTTGGATCTGGGGCAACGTCGTCATCGGCGCGCTGCTGCTCGCCGTCGCGCTCGTCGCCAGCCTCGACGTGCTGCGCGAGCGGCTTCACACGGGAGAGGCGCGACGCGCGTCGCGCTACGGGACGACCGCCGTGCTCTCGACGCTGCTGGCGCTGGCCATCCTCGGCCTGCTGGGCTTCCTGGCGCAGCGCCACCCGGTGCGCATCGACTGGAGCGAGGCGGGCGTCCACTCGCTGTCGGAGCAGACGCTGAAGGTGCTCGAGGGCCTGCCGCAGGACGTGAACGTCACGGCCTTCGTCTCGGCCGGCGAGATCCAGCCGGTGCGCGAGCTGCTCGAGCGGTACAGCTACGTGAGCCCGAAGTTCAAGGTCGAGTTCGCAGATCCGACCGCGCGCCCCGATCTCGTCGAGAAGCTCGGCGTCTCTCCGGATGAGCTCGGCAAGGGTCTGGTCCGTGTTGCGATCGGGAGTGATGCCGTCGAGCTGGCCGAGCTCGACGAAGAGAAGCTCACCAACGCGCTGGTGAAGCTCACGCGCCAGGGCACGCGGAAGATCTACTTCCTCGAAGGCCACGGAGAGCGGCCCGTGAAGGGCGAAGGCGCCGACGGCAAGGAGGGCTTCTCCCGGGCAGCCGAGGCCCTGCGCAACGAGAACTACCAGGTCGAAGGCCTCGTGCTGGCCCAGAAGGGCGACGTGCCGGCGGACGCCAGCGTGGTGGTCCTCGCCGGCCCGACGCGCATGCTGCCGGAGGAGGAGCATGCGGCTCTCGAACGCTATCTCGAGCGTGGCGGCTCGCTGCTGATGCTGGTCGATCCGCGCACCAAGGCGGACGTCGCGAGCGATCTCGAGCGCTGGGGGGTGTCTCTCGGCGACGACGTGTGGTGGATCGCGTGCAGGGCTTCTTCGGCCGCGCGGCCACGCCCTTCGCCGGCGAGTACGGTGCGCATCCCATCACGCAGGGGCTGCGGGAGGTGACGCTCTTCCACGTGGCCCGCAGCGTGCGGCCAACCGAGGCGGCACGCTCCCGCTTCACGGAGATCGTGAAGACCAGCCCGGATGCCTGGGCCGAGCGTGATCTCGAGGCCTTCTTCGGCGAAGGCAAGGCCGAGCTGTCCGAGACCGATCTGAAGGGGCCCGTGCCGCTGGCCGTGGCGGGCTCGCCCGCGGTCAAGGCTGCGGGCAGCGATGGTGAGGAGAAGAAGGGCCAGAGCGGCCCGCGCCTCGTCGTCTTCGGTGACTCGGACTTCGCCGCGAACCAGCTCCTCGACAGCTACCGGAACCGCGACCTCTTCGTGAACAGCGCGAACTGGCTCCTCGGCGACGTGGAGGCGATCTCGGTGCGACCCAACAAGTCGCGTCCGTCGCGGGTCGAGCTGTCGACGGAGCAGCTCTCGAACATCCGCTATCTCGCGCTCTTCGTGCTGCCCGAGGCGATCGCCTTCTGCGGCGTCCTCGCGTGGTGGTCGCGGCGGCGCGCGCCCGGGCGATGAATCCGCGCACCACCGGCCTGCTGCTCCTCGTGGCCGCGGCCCTCGGGGCCTTCGTCTACTTCTACGAGGTGCGCGGCGGCGAGCAGCGAAAGGAGGCCGAGCAGAGCGCGAAGCGCCTGTTTCCGGGTGTGCAGGGCACGGAGGTCTCCTTTCTCTCGCTCACTACCACCGATGGCAAGACGGCGCGCGCCGAGCGCAAGGAAGGCGCGTGGCAGCTGGTGGAGCCCCTCGCCTTCCCGGGCGACGCCGTCAACCTCGATGGCATCGCGGCGAGTCTCGCCGATCTGGCCAGCGAGACGGAGATCGAGAGCCCGCAGGCAGCCGCGATCTACGGCATCGACGCCACGAGCCGGATCGTGCGCTTCGGCGCCGCCGGCAAAGACTACGTGCTCCACGTCGGCAAGAAGGCGCCCGTGGGAAGCAGCACCTACGTCGCCACCGGCGAGCAGCCCTCGCGGATCGTCACCATCCCGACCTACCGCGCGACGAATCTCGAGCGCAGCCTCGACGATCTGCGCGACCGCCGGGTGGTGAGCTTCGACCGCAGCACGATCACGAGCATCGAGGCGCGCTGGCCCGAGGGCCACGTGAAGCTCGAGCGGGGCGATGGCGGGTGGAAGCTGCTCGAGCCCCTCGCAGGCCCGGCGGACGAGGCCACCATCGATACGCTGCTCTCGAATCTCGGCTATCTGCGGGCCGACTCCTTCGAGGATGCGCCGGGGCCGGACGCAAAGACCGGCCTCGACCAGCCGGTCTTCGCGGTGACGCTCTCCGGCAAGGCCGGCGCAGAAGGCGGAGCCCCTCCGACGTTCCAGCTCGCGATCGGCGCCGAGGAGGGCGGCAAGCGCCTCGTCCGTAGCCAGCAGCCGTCGCTCTACCGGGTGGCCGCGCAGCGCCTCGACGACTTTCCGCGCACGCTGGCTGCGTACCGCTTCAAGGAGCTCTCTCACTTCGTCGCGACCGACGCCCGCAGCGTGGAGCTCACGCTGCGGGACGAGGGCGGTGCCACGCTCGACGAGAAGATCGAGCATGGCGACGCAGGCTGGGTGGGCAGCCCCGAGGCCGTCGATCCCGGCAAGGCGGCGCGCCTCGTCTCCGAGCTCGCACGGCTTCGCGGCAGCGACATCGTGAGCGAGAACGCGAGCGACGCGGAGCTCGCGAAGCTCGGGCTCGTGCCCCCTCGGGCGCACATCCGTGTGCTTGGGCCTGCGTCCGGCGACACGGCCGCGGCGCCGCTCGCCAGCGTCGACGTGGGCTCCGACCCGGACGGGAAGGGCCCTGTGGCGCGCGATCCGTCGTCGAAGACGGTGATTCGGCTCGCGCCCACGGTGAAGGAGTGGCTTCCCGCGAGCCTCGGAAGCTTCCGCAGCATCTTCGCCGCCAGGCCGGCGCAGGCGGCACCCGCCACGCCAGACGCGGGCGCGCTCGAGGAGCCCTCGGATCCCGAGCCTGCCGAGCTCCAGGTCGAATAGGCGAAGGCCGGTCGTGGTCGTTCGCTGCCTCCTTCCAACTCCGCTCATCGCATGCCGCCCGAGAGGGGCTTGGCCGCGCCCCGGGAGATCGCCTTGGAAACGCTCGCACGCACCGTCGCTCGCCGGCGCTGTGGCACCTGCGGTCGAACGCTCGGCCTCGCGCTCTGGCCCTGGAGCGGAAAGCTCTTCCTCACCACCCACGGGCTGTGCGACGATTGCTTCAAGAAGGTGGTGAGGAAGACCCGAACCCGTACGCGCGCGAACACCGCGGAAAGGAATCCTTCGTGACCGACCCCAGGGACGCCCGGCGCATCGTCGTCTCGGGCCGCTGCCGCATGACCCCGAGCGAGGCGCTGGTCGAGACCATGGTCGCCCAGGGCGTCACCGAGGTCTTCGGGATCGTCGGCTCGGCCTACATGGACGCACTCGACCTCTTCCCCGCCGCGGGCATCCGTTTCGTTCCCACCGTGCACGAGCAGGGCGCCGCCCACATGGCGGACGGCTACGCGCGCGTGTCCGGCCGGCACGGCGTTTGCGTCGGGCAGAACGGCCCTGGCATCACCAACTTCGTCACGGCAATCGCCGCGGCCTACTGGGCCCACAGTCCGGTCGTTGCGATCACGCCGGAGACGGGCAGTCTCACGATGGGGCTCGGCGGCTTCCAGGAGACCGAGCAGCTCCCGATCTTCTCGAAGATCACGAAGTATCAGGCCCACGTGAGCAGCCCGCAGCGCATGGCCGAGCTCACGGCCCGCGCCTTCGACCGCGCCGTGCTCGAGATGGGCCCGGTGCAGCTCAACATCCCGCGCGATTTCTTCTACGGTGAGCTCGAGTGCGAGATCGCTGCGCCGATCCGGATCGAGCGCGGTCCGGGCGGCACGAGCAGCCTCGATGCGGCCGCCGAGCTGCTCGCGGGCGCGCGCTTCCCGATGATCCTCGCCGGCGGCGGCGTCGTGATGGCGGGCGGTGTCGACGCAGCGCTGGCGTTGGCCGAGGTGCTCGGCGCTCCCGTCGCCACCAGCTATCTGCACAACGACGCATTCCCGGCGAGTCACCCGCTCTGGTGCGGGCCCCTCGGCTATCACGGCTCGAAGGCCGCCATGAAGCTGATCCACGAGGCCGACGTGGTGCTCGCCCTCGGCTCCCGCCTCGGACCCTTCGGCACCCTGCCGCAGTACGAGTTCGATTACTGGCCCAAAGCGGCGAAGCTGATCCAGGTCGATGCCGATCCTCGGGTGCTGGGCCTGGTGAAGAAGCCAGCCGTGACGGTCTGCGGCGACGCGCGCGAGGCGGCGATCGCCCTCGCGGCGCGGCTGCGCGGGCGGCCGCTCGTCTGCGCGGAGAGCCGCGACGCGCGCGGGGCGAGCCTGCGCGACGCCCGCGCGTCCTGGGAGCAGGAGCTCGCGGGCTGGGACCATGAGAAGGATGCGTGGAGCCTCGAAGTCGCGCGCGGCTCGCAGCACATGCACCCGCGCCAGATGCTGCGCGAGCTCGAGAAGGCGATGCCCGAGAGCGCCATGGTCTCGACGGACATCGGAAACATCTGCCAGATCGCCAACAGCTATCTGCGCTTCGAGCAGCCGCGCAGCATGTTCGGCGCCATGATGTTCGGCAACTGCGGCTATGCCTTCCCGACGATGATCGGCTGCAAGGCGGCCGCGCCCGGGCGCCCGGCGATCGCCTACGTGGGCGACGGCGCCTGGGGCATGAGCTTCGGCGAGATCCTCACGTGTGTCCGCGAGAAGATCCCCGTGACGGCCGTGGTCTTCAACAACGGGCAGTGGGGCGCGGAGAAGAAGAACCACGTCGACTTCTACAGCAACCGCTTCCTCGGCGTCAATCTCGAGAACCCGAGCTTCGCCGCCGTCGCGCGGGCGATGGGCGCCGAGGGGCATACGATCGAGAAGCTCTCCGACGTCGGGCCCGCGCTGCGAGCGGCCTGCGCGGCGCAGACGGAGGGCCGGACGACGATCCTCGAGATGATGGTGACGCGCGAGCTGGGCGATCCCTTCCGGCGCGACGCGCTGCGCAAGCCGCGACGCCTGCTGGAGAAGTACAAGGCCTGCGAGTGAAGGCGCGACGCCGGGAGTCCAGGGGGCTGCCGCGTCGGCCCTACGGAGCGCCCCGCAGGCGCTCCCAGAGCTCCCTCGGGCTGAGAATCGGGATGGGCGATCGGGCCGCGACGATGAGCAGATCGGCGTCCCCGGTCACGAGGACGTCCGCGCCTCCCGCCACCGCAGAGGCGAGCACCCGTGCATCGGCTGCGTCGCGCACCCTGGGTGCTGCGAGCGCGACTGCGTTCGCGATCACCGTCTGCGTGCGCAACACTTGCTCGGCGAAGACGATCTCGGCTTCAGGTGCCCGAAGCTTCTTCGCGAGTGCGCGCCGGAACTCGATCAGGATCAGCTCCGGCACCAGCAACTCGTGCTCCGCCAGCACGACCCGCAGCACGTCCGCCGAGAGGCCGCGCGTGGCGAAGGCGCTGACGAGAACATTGGTGTCGAGACAGACCTTCACGAGATCTCGCGGTAGACGTCCTCGTCGGTCAGGTAGCCGCGGGCCTCGGCGAAGGGCATGAGCTGGCGCCGCGCCTGCTCGAACTGAAGCAGGGCGAGCTGGCGTCTCAGCGCGTCGCGAACGATCTCGCTACGGCTTCGGCCCGACAGCTTGCAGATGCGGTCGAGACGGCGCTGGAGGTCGCGGTCGAGACGGACGGTGACGGCATCGCCCATGTATGACAACGTACTACAGAGGCGAGGGCCGAGCAAGAGGCAGGTGGCGCGACGGCTCGCCGTCGCGCTGGGCACGGTCGGGGTAGCGCACGGGCGTGCGCCGAGCGCGACGCTGCTTCCCGCCGTCTACCGCGCGGCGAGCAGCGCGAGCATGGCCGCGTGCAGGTTCCCGTTGCTCGACACCACGCTGCTGCCGTCGGCCGGCAGCGGGCCGCCGTGCAGGTCGCTGACGCGGCCGCCGGCCTCCTCGACGAGCAGGGCACCGGCCGAGACGTCCCAGGCGTGGAGCTTCAGCTCCCAGTAGCCGTCGAGGCGGCCGCTGGCGACGTAGCAGAGATCGAGGGCCGCGCTGCCGTCGCGGCGCACGGCCCGCGCGCTCTTCACGAAGCGACCAAAGTGG
>CAYOIG010000176.1:0-7056 GCA_964403915.1 uncultured Myxococcaceae bacterium | reverse complement strand
GCGAGTCGCTCGCGCCGCTCCGCGATGCTCATGGCGCGATGACGGTCCTGTTTCCGCAGGGGCGCCACCCGGACGCAACCGTGCACGCGAAGCTCCGTGCGCTCGGTTGGCACGTCGCCTTCCTGCGCGACGAGTACGGCGAAGGGTACACGCGCTCGCTGCGGGGCGAGTCGGCGCCACTTCCCGCCGTGATGGTGCTGACCCCCGAAGGCCGCGTGCTGTTCGACCGGCCCTGGAGCGGAGAGGAGTCGGTCCCCGAACTCCGGCACGCGATCGAGAAGCACGTCGAGGCCCAGAGCGCGCCGTCCGGCGGCGCGGTCACGGCGCTGCCGATCGAGACGGACGCTCGCCAGTCTCGGCCTCGAGGGCTGCCGCGCGCTCTCGTGCCGAACGCGAGGCGTCCGGGTCGCCGAGCCTCTCGAGGACGTCTGCCGCGAGGTGCCAGCCTCTGGCTGAGTCGCTGCGCAGCCTGAGGAACGCCTCGACCGCCTCGTGACTCGCCGCGTCCTCGCCGCGCTGGAAGCGGACCCATGCGAGGTTGTACCAGGCCGAAGCGTGTTCGGGCTTCCGCGCGACCAGCGCCTCGAGCTCTCGCAGCGCGGCTTCCAGGTCGCCTCGTCGTTGCAGGAGCATGGCGAGGTTGTTACGCGCCTCCGCGTGGCTCGGGTCGAGCGCGAGCGCGCGCCGGTAGTCGGCCTCGGCGCCACTCGAGTCGCCGAGCCTGCGCCGCGCGTTGGCGCGGTTGTAGAGCGAGCGAACCTCTCCTGGCGCGAGCGCGAGACTGCGGTCGAGCGCCACGAGCGCATCGGCATCCCTTCCCTGTTTGGCGTACTCGGCGGCGAGGTTCGAATGGGCTCGCCAGTTGGCCGGCGCGCGAACGGCCACGTCCTCCCAGAGAGCGAGCGGATCCTGGAGGTCTCGGTTCCAGCGGAACGTGAGGGTCGCGAGCGCCATTGCCGTCACGGCGCCGATGAGGACGAGCGCCCGCGTTCCTCCCCTGCGGCGCAAGACCCGGTCGGCCCCGGCCACGCCTGCGGCGATCACGATCGCCGATGCGAGATAGATCCGATGCTCGGCGATCGTCTGCGACGCAACGGGCACGAGGCTCGAGGTCGGGCTCAGCAGCACGAAGAAGAGCCCAAGAGCGATCACCACCGACCGGGCCTCCCTGCGGAGCAGGGCGGCCAGCAGCGCCAGCAGGAGCAGCCAGCCGAGCACCGCCGGGACGAGCTCGCGTGGCGCGGTGACGATCCGCTGGCCGTGGTCGAAGACGATTCCGGCGGGCCAGAAGATGCGCGAGACGTAGAGAGGGATCGCGTGGAGCTGCGTCAGGAGGTACTGGCTCCGCGTGATCACCGCGGTTCCCGTCGAGCCGCCGCGAGCGAAGTCGTTTGCGGCGAGCATCCAGAGCAGCAGTCCCCAGCTCGCTATGAGCCCGCCGAGCGCGAGTCGGAACGGGCGCGGGAGCGCCGCTCCGGGGTAGAGGAGCCGATCGAGGACGAAGACCACGAACGGCGCCGTCACGACGATCTCCTTGGTGAGCATTCCGAGCGCGCAGCTCGTGGCCGCGAGGCAGAGGAGGGCCGTCCGGGCGCGTTCGGAGCGCCGCGCTGAGAACCACGAGACGAGCGTCGCCAGATAGAAGAATGAGGCGAGCGACTCGGCCCGCTGCGCGACGTACGTGACGGAGAGCGTCTGCAACGGATGCAGCGCCCAGAGCGCCGCAGCGATCGCCGCTACCAGCGCCGCCTGCTCGCCCGTTTGTCGGGCCCAACGAGGCGAGCGCAGCACGAGCCAGAGCAGGACGCCGAGCAGCAGCGCGTTCAGCGCGTGGATCCCGAGGTTCACCGCACGGTGCAGGGCAGGCCCATCGCCGCCGAGTGCGTGACTGGCGGCGAACGACGCGTTCAGGACCGGACGGCCCTGGACCGTATTCCCGTCGCCGGGAGGCCGCCAGGCTTCGGCCGAGAAGGGCCCCTGCTGGATGGAGGTATTCTCGAGGATGGCCACCTGGTCATCGAGCAGGAACGGCACACGCCAGGCCGGTGCGTACGCGACGAGCAATGCGGCGAGTGCGAACGCCGCCACGGCGAGCGCTCCGAACCGTCTCTCGGAGCGCGTCCGGGATGGCGCGCGGACTGCAGACCTCGAGCGAGACATCTTCGAGCGGATTCCGTGAGACGAGGTCCGAGAGGCTCGACAGGAGCCCCCGGCCATCGTCGTGCCCGCGGAGTCTATCTCAGGCGCTGCGGCGCGAGTCCGATGGAGGCGAGGTCGTCTCTCGGCGCATGCGACTTCTCGACCGTCACCGAGCTTCGAACGCCCCAGGGCATCGACTGCGCCGGGGTCCGAGAGGTTCCGTTCAGGCTGAGGGTCAGGTTCGATCGCGCCGAGACGGGCGGGCGGCCCGGCTCGCGAGCGAGCTCGATGCGGCCCGCGAGGAGCGCCTCGGAGCGCGACGCCTCGGTATGCGCAGGCATTCGCGTGAGCGCGAAGCGGGAGATGGGGATTCGATAGTCGACGACCAGTGCGCTCTGGCCGTCGTCCCGCGTCTCGCGTACGAGCTTCACAACCGCGTCCTCTCCGAAGGCGGCGACGCGGACGCCGCGGCTCTGCAGGAAGTGGCGCGCCAGGCTCTCGTCGGGTGCCCACGACTCGCCGACCTCGACCGACCGGCCGGGATCGAGGAGCGCCGGCTCGAGCGTGAACTCGAACTGCTTCTCGAGGACGTCGGAGAGGACTTTCTCGAGTTCAGGGGCGACGCGCTTCCCTGCGAGCGAAACCTCGATGTCGTTCCGCCGCTCGACCCCGAGGCTCACGTTCTCCGTGAAGAGCGATCCAGATTCGCCGGGACGCTCGAAGGTGAGGCTCGCGTGGTCGTGCCGCTCGCGAGTCGGCCGGCCTTGCGCATCGACGTCGAGCACCGTCACGTCGGCCCGGTACTGGAGCCGGACCTTCTCCTCGTAGGTCTCGCCGGAGCCCCCCTTCGAGAAAGCCTCGGTATCGGTGACGACGGCCAGCGAGAGCCGATAGGCAGCACCCGGCGTCATTCGAGCCTGCAGCGCGACCTCCTCGGCGACGGCCGGGAAGGCGAGCAGGGTGGTGAGGAGGGCCTGTGAGAATCGTCTCATTCGCAACGTGGGTAGGATCATCGGCTTCCGCCTCGGCCGGGCCAGGGCGTTCTCCCGCATCCGGCTACCAGCTCATCGGCTCTCGTCGGCGTGTCTTGAGGGGTTGCGCAGCGCATTGCCTGCCCGAGAGGACGCAGATCCCGAGTCCTCGCTCAGCGGGGCATGTCGCGGCGGACGAGGAAGAGGTAGGTCTGGCGTTCGGTAGTGGGTCGGTCGGGGCTGCGCTCGGTGCCGACCACTGGTCCGAGCACGGGGAGCTTCATGAACTCCGTCGTCGACTCGCTCGGATCCTCCTCGACCTTTCGCGCCACGGCAAAGCCGAGCGCCTCGAGATCGAGCACGCGCAGCTCCTGGCGGGTCCCCTCGCTTCGCGCCGTGAACAGGTGGAGGAGCTCCGGCATTTCGAAGAAGGCGAAGCTCTGGTAGTCCGGGCCCTGCCCCGCCTCGAAGAGCTTGAAGATCTTGAAGTCGAGGAAGCGGAAGGTGGTTCCGCGCTCTTCGCGGTCGACCGCGAGCAGATCGATCTCCCAGAAGCCGATGCGGAAGCCCTCGTGAACGGCGCCGCTCCCGCTGGCGGCTGCGGCGTCGTCCTCCTGCGCCAGCGCGGAGACGCTCCCCGTGGCGACGAGCACCACGAGCGCGATCAGCGCCGCCCTGGTCACGCGTCTCCCCCTCACGTCGGCGGGGAGCTCGAGCGATCGCGCCGGCAGGTCCCCGACCGGATGCAGGAGGGCCAGGGCATGTTCTCGTTCTCGAAGCCGAGCTCGCGGAGCTCGTCGTAGCGCTGCTCGCGGCGGAGCTCGTCGAGATGCGGAACGTCGCCAATCCGATCGATCTCCTGCAGGGTCATTCCGGCGCGGCGCTCGTCCGGGATTCCGGAGATCCGTCCGGAGAAGACGTCTCGAACGTAGCGCCAGTCCACGTCACCATCGTCTCGGCCGAGAGCGGCGCGGAGCGCGGAGATCTCCGGATCGATCGGCGCCCCGCCGGCTACGGCGACATCGGCCGCACGAGCAGGATCGTCTCGCAGTCTTTCGAGCACGCGCGCCTGGAACCACTCGGAGAGGGCCTCCGGATCGTCGGTCGGGGGCGGCTGCGGGTTGCCTCCCGCAGCCTCCTCGCCGCGGGCTTCCCGCAAGGCGAGCTTCGCTGCCTCGCCCTGCAACACGATGCCGGGTCGGTCGATATCAGAGGCGAACGCTCGAGCGGCAGGTTCGGGCTCTCGTGACGCGAGCCACCCGATTGCGAGCGCGCTGGTCGCAATGGCGCCCGCTGCGAGCCAGGTCACGCTTCGCACGGAATCGTCCTCCTGTTCCCCTGGCCACGCATCGCCCTCGCGCGAGCGTCGCCCGCCGAGCATGACCCAGCCCGGATCGGGCCGCTGCGCCTCCTGCGCCGCGTCGCGGCGACTTCTTCGCATCGACACGGCCGCGTCACGCGGGGCCCCCGCCGCGTTCACGAAGACACCGTTGCTTCGCGGAATCCTCACACGAAAGACACGCGATCGACCCGGTAGATCCACGAAGTCGTCGCGCGGACGTTTTCTTGCCTGCGATACCGTCGTTCGTCGTCGGCCGGTCTGCGCCTCGCCGCCGCGACGTCCAGAAGTGCCGGCGCCTCCACTCGCCGCCGTCTCGGAGAATCAGCATGCGTTTCCCCCACCCGGAAGAGCCGGACCGTGGCGCTCGGCGCCATGACTCCGATCGAACGCCGAAGCGGCGGGCCGGAGCGCGCGCATGCGAGGTCCGAAGCCGTGTCGTTTCGAGCTGAGCCGTCTTGTCGTTCCTCCGCCTTCCCTTCGCGCTCGTCGTCGCGTGCGTGCTCTCGGTCGGCATGTTCTGGGGACTCCACGCGATGATTCGGGTGAGCGGGGCCTTCGAGGCGATCCAGCCTGCGGCGAAGATCGAGTTCGTCCGCTTGCGTCGCGACTCCGTGGCCGAGGAGAAGAAGCGGGTAAAACCGGTGTTCGAGAAGCCCACCGTGCCGCCGCCGTCCGCTCCCGAGCTGGCGACGGCGCAGAAGACCAGCGTGGTTGCGGGAACCGACATCGCGGCACTCGCGCCGTCGGTCGACTTCTCGGCCGTGGGAAGCGGCGGCATTGGTCGAAGCGGCGGCCTCGCGGCAGCGCTCTCGTCGGGAGGTGGCGTCGACCGTGACGCCGTCCCGCAGGTGCGGATCCAGCCCGACTACCCGATCGCTGCGCGGCAGAAGGGGATCGAGGGCTGGGTCGACGTCCAGTTCTCGGTCGGCAGCGATGGCAGCGTGCGCAACCCGACGGTGGTAGGCGCAGAGCCGAAGTCGATCTTCGACAGTGCCGCGCTCCAGGCCGTCCGCGGCTGGAAGTACAGCCCCAGGATCAAGGACGGAAAGCCCGTGGAGCGCGCAGGCCTCCGCGTGCGGATCCGTTTCAATCTGGAGTCCTGAAGCGTGTCGAAAGGCTTCGCACGTCGCAGCGCCGCGGGCCTCATGCTCGCCTTCGCCGCGCTGCTCGCTCGGCCGGTCAGCGCGGCCGCCGAGACCGAGCCGGCGCAGCCGGCTCGGGCATCGAAGGCCACGACGGCGCAAGGCGAGACGCCGACCGCCGAGAAGACGGCTGAAAAGAGGCCGAAGACGAAGCGCGAAGAGCGCGAGGAGCGTGAGCGCGCCGAGGAGGAGCGCAAGAAGTACGCGCTCCAGCCGCGCACGGCGAAGGTCTTCGCTGACGTTCGCGAGCATCTGCAGGCCGACCGGTACGAGAAGGCGCAGGCCGCGCTCGACAGGCTCTCGAGGGCAAAGCTCACGCCCTTCGAGCAGGCGCAGGCGCACCGGTTGCAGGGCTACATCGCCTACGGCCGGCAAGACAACGCCGGCGCGATCGACGCGATGTCGAAGGCCCTCGCGGTCGAGGCGCTGCCGTCCGAGGACCAGGCCGACGTTCTGTTCCAGGTGGCGCAGATACAGGGGACCGAGAAGCGCTGGAAGGACGCGATCACCACGCTGAAGGCATGGTTCGGCACCGTCGAGAAGCCGAACTCGGCGGGCTACTACCTCCTCGCGCTCGCACACCATCAGCTCCAGGACTTCGATGCCGCCGTCGAGCCGGCACGACGGGCGGTCGATCTCGCCGAGACTCCGCAGCAGGCATGGCTCCAGCTCCTGCTGGCGATCGAGCTCACCCGCAAGGACTATCCCGCGGCGATCCCGGTGGTCGAGAAGCTGATCTCCCACCATCCGGGAGTCGGCAAGGGCTACTGGCTTCAGCTCTCCGCGCTCCATGGGACGACGGGCGACAACGCGAAGGCCCTCGCCGTCATGGAGCTCGCGCATCGCAAGGGCATCCTCAGCGACGATCGCGATCTGATCCGCCTCGTGCAGTTGAACCTCCTGCAGGGCATACCGCTGCGCGCCGCAGCCGTGCTCGAGAAGGAGATTGCCGCGAAGCGCATCCAGGAGAACGCGGAATCGTACGAGCTTCTGGCGGGGAGCTGGATCCTCGCCCGCGAGATTCCGAGGGCCGAGGCACCGCTCGCTCGTGCGGCGGAGCTCGCTCGGAAGGGCGACCTCTACGTTCGGCTCGCGCAGGTGCACATGATGCAGGAGGAGTGGACGGAGGCGGCGCGGGCGCTGCAGAGCGCGCTCGACAAGGGCGGCCTCGCCGACCCCGCCAACGCCGAGCTCCTTCTCGGCATCAGCTACTACAACGAAAAGCAGCTTCCCGAGGCACGGAGCTGGTTCGCCCGCGCGCAGAAGTCGAACTCGACGCGCCAGCAGGCGCGGAGCTGGCTCGAGCACGTCGAACGCGAGCTCGCAACGCGCCGTTCGCAGACAGCGGTGCCGGGCTAGGCGGGTGATGCACGAGATCGCCACGGGATCCCGGAGGAGAGGACGATGAAGAAGTCAGTTGTTGCAGCACGCATCGTTTGCGTCGCCTTCGTGGCGCTCGCGA
>CAYOIG010000175.1:0-4801 GCA_964403915.1 uncultured Myxococcaceae bacterium | reverse complement strand
GCCGGCCAGCATTGCGGGCACGTACCGCGTCAGCGGCACCACGAGCGAGCGCGGCGGCGATGCGAGCCGCCGCATCGAGGGCACGATCGTGATCACGCAGGACGGTGACGCCTACCGCGCGTCTTTCCAGCTCTCGACCCTCTACCCGACGCCCGAGGGCGATCATCAGGCCGCGGTGATCGGGAAGGGGGAAGGCAGCGTACGAGGCTCCGAGCTGGAGGGAACGGCCCATACGCAGCTCGTGGTGGCTTCAGTGCCGGGCGTCGACACCGACTTCGCCTTCGCACCCCGCGCCGTCACCACACGCATCGAGTCGACCTCGAAGGCGAGCCTCGGCCCCGGCGGCAAGCTCGTGATCGAAATCGACAACGTGCCCGCGGCCGGCGAGCGCTACCGGCCCACTCACACCCGGCTCTCGGGCACGCGCATCGCGCTGGCTTCCGCCGGGCCGGAAGGAGAGTGAGCCATGCCGCTCGACGTCCAGCAGCTCCGCCAGCGGCAGGCCGTGCGCCGCGATCTGCGGCGGCGTGCCGAAGGTCAGCCCGGATGGCGGCCCTGCGTCGCCCTCTCGCGCTTCCCCGGCTCCGCCGCGGGCACGCTAGGAAGCGACGTCGCGAGCCGCCTCGGCTTCGCCTTCTACGGCATCGAGATCGTGGACCGCATGGCCCGCGACGAGGGCCTGCCCCGCAGCATCGCCGCCGCGTTCGACGAGCACGTGCGCAGCGCCATCGACCGCTTCGTCGTGGACGCCTTTCGCGAGGGAGCGTTTCTCGAGAGCGACTATCTGCGGGCCCTCGTGCGCACGGTGCGCAGCATCGGCGAGGCCGGCGGCGCGGTGCTGCTCGGTCGCGGCGCGCCCTACATCCTGCCTCCCGATCGCACGCTGCGCGTGCTCGTGGTGGCGCCGCGCGCGCTGCGCGTCGAGCGCCTGGCGAAGGCGCGGGGTCTGGCGGCAGACGAGGCGGAGCGCGAGCTGGTGCGCGAGGACGACGAGCGAAGGCGCTTCCTAGAGCACCACTTCCGGGTCGATCCGGACGATCCCACGCGCTACGACCTCGCCGTCAACACGGGCAGCCTCTCGCGCGAGGCGGCCTGCGAGCTGGTGCTCGCCGCCTGCTTCGCCCGCTTCGGACCGGATCTCGTCGTGGCGCAGCGGGCCGCGATGTAGCCGGGGAGCTGCGGTACCGTTCGGACGCCATGAGCCCGGACGAGCGGCCCTCCTTCGTCGGCGTCGCCATCCGCGACCTCGCCCGGCTGCGCACGGTCGCGGCCGTCGTCTCGCGGCACGGCTTCGGCGAGCTGCTGATGCAGACGCCGCTCGGGCTGCGCCTGTTCGGCAGCGAGGCGCCGCCGGGAGGCGACGCAGCCCTCGGCAAGGCCTCGCCGGCCGTGCGCTTCGCACATCTTCTCGGCTCGCTCGGCCCCACCTTTATTAAGCTCGGCCAGATCCTCTCGATGCGACGGGACCTGCTCCCGGCAGAGTGGATCGCGGCCCTCGAGACGCTGCAGGATCGCGCGCCCGTGCTGCCCTTCGACACGGTTCGCGACGCGGTGGAGGCAGGCCTCGGGGCGCCCCTCGGCGACCTGTTCACGGACTTCTCCCGCGAGCCCATGGCCACGGCATCGATCGCGCAGACGCACCTCGCCACCACTCCCGGCGGAGAGCGCGTGGTGGTGAAGGTTCAGCGCCCCGGCATCGAGGCCACCATGCGCAGCGATCTCGATCTGCTGTTCCTGGCCGCGCAGGTGCTGGAGGCGAGCATCGACGAGATGCAGCTCCTCGGCGTCTCCGACGTGGTTGCCGAGTTCGAGAAGGGGCTGCTGCGCGAGCTCGACTTCCGCGAGGAGCTCTCGAACCTGCTGGCTGCGCGCCAGCTTCTCGATCCCGAGCACCCGGTCACCGTGCCGAGGCCGCATCCAGAGCTCTCCTGCAGAACCGTTCTCAGCATGCAGCTCTTCGAGGGCGTGTCGCTTCGCAAGCTCGAGCCGAAGAGCCCGGCCGCGATGCACGCCGTCGAGGAGGTGCTGCACGCGGCCTGCAAGCAGGTCTTCGTCGACGGCTTCTTTCACGGCGACCCGCACGCGGGCAACATTCTCGCAGACGAGTCCGGCACCCTCTGCATGATCGATCTCGGCCTCGTCGGCCGGCTCTCCGAGACGCAGCGCGAGGCTCTGATGGCGCTCATCTTCGCCACCATGACCGGCGACAGCGCCACCATCGCGCGCGTCCTGCTGCGGATGGGAACGCCCACGCAGCGCGTGAGCCTCGCCGACCTGCGCACCGAGGTGGAGCGCATCCGGCAGAAGTATCTCGTCGTCTCGAGCCTCGACGCCGTCGACTCGGCCGGCTTCGCGCAGGAGTTCGCCGAGGCCGCCCAGCGCTTCCGCATCAAGCTCGCGCCCGAGTACTCGATCCTGGTGAAGGCCACGACCACGATCGAAGGGCTCATCCGCAATCTCCATCCAGAGGTCGATCTTCTCGGCATCGCGCGGCCCTACGTGCAGCAGGTGCTGGCGCGGCGGCTCTCGCCCGGCGCATTGCTCCAGAACCTCGCCGGCGAGGCCACCGAGCTGGCCGCCCTCGTCGCCCGGTTGCCCGCGCAGCTCGACCAGGTGCTGCACGACGTCGAGACCGGAAACCTCCAGGTGCGAGCCGTGACACCCGCCCTCGACGAAATGCCGGCGCTGCTGCACCAGATGTCGGGGCGTATCGGCCTCACGGCCTTCGCCTTCGCCATGACGCTCTGCGCCGCGCTGGTGCTGCCCCAGGGCGAGCCGCACTGGGCGCGCGTGACGCTCGCTCTTGCGTGCGTGCTCGCCGCCGCGAGCGCCTGGACGCTGCTCTTCTGGTGGCACGTCATGGGGCGCGGCAAGCCCCTTCGGCTGGCGCCGATCCTGCGGCTGTTCCGGCGCTGAGACGGAAGAGAGGGAGGAGATGGCGCGCGTTTTCGTCACCGGCGGCTCCGGCTTCGTCGGCCGCAACCTGATCGCGATGCTCCGCGCGGCCGGAAACGAGGTTGTGGCCTTCGCGCGCTCCGAGGCCGCCGCGAGAGCCGTCCGCGAGGCCGGTGCGGAGCCGGCGCAGGGAGAGCTCGACGACGCGCGCGCCCTGCGCGAGGCCATGCGCGGAGCATCGCTCGCCGTCCACTGCGCGGCGAAGGTCGACGACTGGGGCCCGCTCGACGAGTTTCTTCGCGTGAACGTCGCCGGGACGCAGCACGTGCTCGATGCTGCGCGGGCCGCCGGCGTGGCGCGGCTCGTCCATGTGAGCACGGAAGCCGTGCTCGTGGGCGGCGCGCCCATCGTCCGCGCCGACGAGACGCGCCCGCGGCCCGCGGCCGCGTTCGGGGGCTATCCGATCTCGAAGGGGCTCGCCGAAGAGCGCGTGCTCGCCGCGAACGACTCTTCGCTTGCCACCGTGATCGTGCGCCCGCGCTTCATCTGGGGCCGCGGCGACAGCGTGCTCCTGCCCCGCCTCGCCGACGCCACCCGGAAGGGGCAGCTCGTCTGGTTCTCCGGCGGGCGCTATCTCACGTCCACCTGCCACGTGCGCAACGTCTGCGAGGGGATCCTGTGCGCGGCCGCAGCGGGGCGGCCCGGCGAGATCTACTTCCTCACGGACGGCGAGCCCGTCGAGTTCCGCGCGTTCGTGTCGGATCTCCTCCGGACGCAGGGCATCGAGCCGCCCGAGCGGAGCCTTCCCTTTGGCGTGGTGTTCGCCGCCGCGGGCGCCCTCGAAGCCGCATGGCGCTGGCTTCCGCTCTCCGGTCACCCGCCGATCACGCGCGCAGCGCTCCGGCTGGTGGGCGAGGAGGTGACCGTCGTCGACACGAAGGCACGCCGTGAGATCGGCTACGCGGCGCGCGTGTCGCGGGAGCAGGGGCTGCGCGAGCTCACCGAAGATCGCGCGGCCGCGCACTCAGGATGACTTGCGGTCGATCCACTTGTCGACCTGGGGCGGCCGCCAGGCCTCCAGCCGGTCGAGCAGGCTTGCCGGGTCGTCACCGCCGAGCAGGAGCGCGCGATGCTTGTCCTTGAGCAGGCGCTCCTTCACGGCGTGATCGAGGAAGGCCAGCAGACCGTCGAAGTAGCCGCACACGTTGAGCAGGCCGCAAGGCTTGGCATGCAGGCCGAGCTGCGACCACGTGAGCGCCTCGAAGAGCTCCTCGAGCGTGCCGAGCCCGCCCGGGAGGGCGACGAACGCATCCGCGAGATCCGCCATCACGGCCTTGCGCTCGTGCATCGAGGCCACGACCCGCAGCTCCGTGAGGCCGCGGTGCGCCACCTCCTTCGCGAGCAGCACCTCCGGGATGACGCCGATCACCCGCCCGCCGCGTGCGAGCACGGCATCGGCGACGACGCCCATGAGGCCGACGTTCCCCCCGCCGTAGACGAGCTCGCAGCCCCGCGCGACGAGATCACCGGCGAGCTGTCGCGCGGTGACGGCGTACTCCTCCCGGGCGCCCGGGCTCGAGCCGCAGAAGACACAGACCCGCTTCATGCGCTGCTTCATCACACCCGCTCCGGAAGGGACCGGCCATGGTAGGTGCTTGTCGGAGCGACCGGGAGACCGCGTGGGCCGAGGCACCGGGCCATGCGGCCGCCTGCGTGTCCACATCTGTCACAATGGACCCCAAAGCTACGGATCGCGGCGGATCGCGGATCCGTCCGTCCGAGCGATGAGAGCTAGTGCATCCTTCTTTCTGTAAGAGCCGACACGCGCGAGCGTAGAGTTGAAGTGGCGGGCCAAGCTCGCTCTCCTTTGGGTTGCAAGACCAACAAGGGAGGGAATGCGAGATGG
>CAYOIG010000174.1:0-4006 GCA_964403915.1 uncultured Myxococcaceae bacterium | reverse complement strand
CCGCCGATGGCTACGACTGCTCGGGCACGCTCGAAATCTTCACACCCCGCGTGATCCCCTCGACGCTCGCTGTTGGCGATCACGAGAAAACGTAGAAATCTGAACATCTCGCCGGGGCGCTGAGGCGAGGGATCAGAAGTCGAGGTCGCCGAGTTCCGTGGAGTGTTCGTGTCGCCGTGGGATCTCAAGAGCTCTTCGATAGGCGCGGATCGCGCGCTGGAGCCCGTGGGTCCGGCGGACCAGGGTCTTGGCGAGCGTGAGGCTGCGCGTGGGGGAGCCGAGCCAGTAGGGTCGCTCGGGATCGCAAAGCTCAGGGTGCGCGCAGACGAGGGCCGTGGCGGTGAGCGTGAGCGTGTGGTCGAGCGCGGCGAGGATGGCGAGCTCGGGTGCGCAGTCGAGGTCGTCGGGCGTCCGGATCCGGTCGAGATTCCGGGAATCCGGTGCGAAGCGTCGGGTCACGTGCGCGTCTTCTTGGGCCGTCGGGCCTGCGCCTCGCGGTGCCGGTAGCTCTCGCCCTCGATGCGGCAGATGTCGGCGTGGTGGGTCAGGCGATCGATCAAGGCCGTGACGCAGCTGGCGTTGGGGAAGATCGTGGGCCAGTCCTTGAAGGCGAGATTGGTGGTGAGGACGAGCGACTTCTGCTCATAGCGCCGGGAGACGACCTGGAAGAGCAGATCGGCGGCGCGGGCGTCGTAGGAGAGGTAGCCGACCTCATCGAGGCAGAGCAGAGACGGCCTCGCATAGTGGCGCAGGCGCTGCTCGAGGCCGCGAGCAGAGTCCTGAGCGCCGAGGTCGAGCAAGAGGCGCGAGGCCTCGACGAAGAGCGCGGAGTGCCCCTGCAGCACGGCAGCGTGCGTGATGTTCTTGGCGAGCAGGGTCTTTCCGAGCCCCTGCGCCGCAGCGAGCACGAGATTCTCGCGCTTGCGGACGAGGTCTCCGGAGAGCGCCCGCTCGAGGGCGGGCCGATCGATCTGGGTCGGCCAGCTCCAGTCGAATTCGTCGATCGGCTTGAAGCGCCCGAGCTTCGCGTCCGAGAGGCGCCGCTCAAGCGAGCGGCACTCACGATCGGCGAGCTCCTGCCGCACGAGCTCTTCGAGCACGACTCTCGTGCTCCAGCGCCCCTTGGTGGCGCGGGCTACGAAGTCGTCGAGATCCTCGGCCGTGCGCAGCAGATGCAGGGCGCGCAGCTGCCCGGACAGCTCAGTCTTCGGGGTCGTCGGCGGAGTCGGAGAGGGCATCGTAGGTCTCCAGGTCGTGCGGGGTGACGTGCAAGTCGCGGACATTGGGGCGATCGGGAAGCTCGACGGGGATCGGCGGCTTTTGGCTCGCGCGGCGTCTGCCCTGCTCGAGCCAGTGGGCGACCGAGTCGGGCGTGGGAGTTCCGCGGTGCAGGGTCATGACCAGCGCGGCATCGGTCTTCTCCGGGCCGTAGTCGGCGAGCAGGCGCCGGAGCTTCGAGGCGGTGGTCGCGAGCGGGAGTCCGCGCTCGAGGGCGGCTTCGAAGAAGGCGCCGGCATGGGGCAGTGCCGCGCGAAGCAGATCGCGCCGCTTTTGCGCACGGGCCGCGTGTTTGCTCGCGAGCAGCGCCGCCAGGTGCCGCGGGTCCTCGAAGCACTGCCCGCGGTCGTAGCAGCGGGCAAAGCGCGCGACTTCCAAAGCTCCGTCGAGGATGCGGACCTCGGTCGGGGTCGCGACGAGGGTGAGCGGCTTACGGACGAGGTCCGGCGCAATGGAGTAGTCGTTGCCCTCGAAGCGCAGGTAGGGGGTCTTGCCGCTGTGGCGCACGAGCAGGCGATGGCACTCGAAGGGGTGTGCGGGCAAGGGCAAGAGCCGCGGGCGCTCTTCGATCAATGCCTCGGCCACGGTCTTTTCGGCAAGCTCCGGATGCGGCCTCGCGTGGGCCCAGTCCTCGCGCCAGCGCAGGAATTGGGCATTGAGGTCGTCGACGTCACGGAAGGTGCGAGCGGCGAAGAAGCGGTCGCGGAGGAAGCGAATTTGGCGCTCGACGCGTCCCTTCTCGTTGCCTCGGGCGACGGCACAGGGGCGTGGCAGGAAGTGGTAGTGGCCGGCGAGCTCGAGCAGGCGCGGGTGAAACTCGATCGCGGTGCCCTGGCGCGCGAGCACGGCGCTTTTCAGGTTGTCGTAAAGCAAGATCCGGGCGGCGCCCTGGAAGTAGGAAAACGCCTCGACGTGGCCGCGCAGGAAGCTCTCGAGCGTTTGATCCAGAGTGAAGAGCACGTGGATGGCGCGGGACCAGGACAGCACCATGACGAAGGCGGAGAGCGGGCGGCGTGCTCGCCCGACCTGCACGGTTCCGAAGTGGCCCCAGTCGACCTGTGCCTGCTCTGCAGGAAGGGTGTGTAGGCGCAGAAAGGCTTCCGCGGCAGGCCTGGGGCGCAGGCGCCGGACCCAGCGCCGGGTCTGCTGGACGGAGCCGGAAAACCCGCGTGCGGCGATCATCTCGTGAAGCCGCGTGGCGCGCAGCCGCGGGTACTGCTCGAGCGTGCTGCGGAGAAGGCCGAGGTAGGGGTCGAGCGGACTCGGCCTGACCACCGCGGATCGGGTGTTGAAGCGCGCGGTCTCGAGTGCGCCGCGCACGGTGTCGGCGTGCAGGCCGAGCTCGCTTGCGATCGTACCGATGCGCCAGTGCTCGGCGTAGAACAGGCGCCGGATCTCGGCGCGCTGAGATTCGTTGATCACGAGCGGATCTCACCAGCGCAGACCTGCGCGGGCGGGCGCGCGCCTGCGCTCGGGTGGCGTGAAGCGCCGCAGGCGCCGGCGGCAAACCGCGCAGTGGCCCGGCGTGGCCCCAGGCAAAGAGGAGCGGGTCGAAGCTGCTGCATGCGAGGAGGCCTCCTGAATCGAGGCGGGCAGGCTGGCGCACGAGGCGGGGTCGAGAGAACCGTGATCCCCCACGCGCAGGGCTTTTCTCCGGCGGCGCTGGCGCCGCGCGCGCTCGTGATCCCGGTGATCGAGGCGACCCTCGAGGCTGTGTCGATGGCGGCGGCGTGCGCGACGAAGACTGTCGCGGCGGGCCAGGCCGGAGCAGGTCCGTCCGCAGTAGACGTGGCCGCGGTCGCAGGCACGGCAGATCGAGAAGATCGACTGGCACCGGGGGCAAGAGGCCAGACGGCCCGTCGCGCGCTCTTCCACCGCCCCCCTCGGACGGCGGTCACAGCGGCACCCACCTCGGAAAGCCCGTGGAAACGTGCGACAATCCGGGGCGGGCGAGCGTTTGGCCGTGCAACCGACTTGGGCTCGTCCACTGAGGGCCCGGAGCGTCTACTCCGGGGCCTCGCTTCGTTTCGGGAGCGGACTCTACGCGACCTCGCGGCGGAGCGCGGCCCACGCGCGAGGGAAGACTCGCAGCACCCGCCGGCGCGAGAGCCAGGAGCCGGTGCTTCGCACCGGACGCGGCCAAGGGCCGCGGGCCCTGCGGGCCCTTTGGGATCTTCGGCAAGACCCGGAGCGAATCAGGCCTGAACTGTTACGACCGGGCATCCGCCGGCGCGGTGATCAGATTTCTACGTTTCCTGGTGATCATCAACACGCTCGCCACCACCTGCGCGTCCGACCTCACCGGCGACGGTGTCGTCAACTTCGCCGACCTCGCGAAGATGAAGAGCGTGTTCTTCAAGACCTGCACTCCCTGACGCTGCCTCCCGCCGGCCCCGGATCAGCCCGGGCGGACTCCTCCCCGGGCGCCCCGTGCCCTGCTCCGCGACGCCCGCTGCGTCAGCGCGCCCGTGCGGAAATCACAGCGGCCGAAGGCTGGTACACTGCGGCAATCGACGAACACCTCGATCCGCGGGCGATGACACTGCTCGGGGAAGAGGGGGAGGGCTGGCGGCCAATTCATGGGCAAGCACCGGAAAACTCTCGATGCGGTTCTTGCGGTACGTCCGACGCAAATGTCGCATTCTCGGACCTGGCGTCGCTGCTGAGGGCGCTCGGATTTCAGCGCCACATCCGAGGCGACCACCACATCTTCCACCGCGACGGCATC
>CAYOIG010000173.1:0-2639 GCA_964403915.1 uncultured Myxococcaceae bacterium | reverse complement strand
ACACCGGACGGCTGACGGCAGCGCTCGGCACCCGGGAAAAGCCCGACAGCGCCGCGGAGCGAAGCCCTCTCTCGACCTCCCTGCTTCAGCGTGGCGCGCGGCTCGCCGAAGAGACGAGAGCACGATCGAGCGCGTCGCAGGATCCGCCTCACCCGGGCAGCCCTGCCGCACGCGCTCGCGGGGATGGGATGGCGAACCGGCTCTGGAATCTGGTCTCGCGCGGCAGCGCCCCGGCGCAGGACGACTGGACCGAGGACGTCGAGGCGGGAGGCCGAACGGCCGACTCCGACGACATCCGCCGCGTGCTCGAGGCCTGCTGCAAGGCGGGCGCGGAAGCCCTCGTCCTCTCCTTCGAGGACAAGAGCGTGTGCCCTGCACGCTTCCTCGAGACGGGCGACGAGGTCGTCCGGCTCTCCGTGGAGGGGGATCTGCCGTCGCAGCTCCAGCCACCAACACAATGCAGTGTGTCGCTTCGCTTTGGACAGCGCAACCGGGTCTTCATCGCGACCGTGCTCGCCATTCGTCCGGGCGAGATGTCCGGCGGCGCGCTCGAGCTGCTGCTCAAGATCCCGGCCGAGATCGCGGCCGGCGACCCGCGAATGGCCTTCCGCG
Source organism: uncultured Myxococcaceae bacterium (assembly GCA_964403915.1). Lineage (GTDB taxonomy): Bacteria > Myxococcota_A > UBA9160 > UBA9160 > UBA9160 > MYXO. Next base: position 2,027 of record CAYOIG010000173.1, on the reverse strand, counting down.
TGCCGATCCTCAAGCCCGACGACCTCGGGCTCGCGCTGCGCATCGACGGCGTGCTCGTCGCGGAGGCGCGCGCGCTCAACCTCAGCCTGATCGGCATCCTGGTCGAGACGCCGCAGGGAGACGTGCGAATGTCTCCGGACCCGAGCATCGAAGTCTCGCTTCGCCTCGGCGACGTGCAGGTGACGCTGCGTGCCGAGCTGCGCCGGCGCTACGAGCGCAAGCTCGCGCTCTTCTTCCCCGACGTTCTCGACGACGGAAGCCTCGACCCGCCCGACGAGCTGCGCACGATCGTCCGCGATCTCGAGCTGCTCTGGCTGCGCCAGCGCGCGCGCTAGGCCCTACTTCCCCTCGAACTTCGGCGCGCGGCGCTCGAGATAGGCCTTCAGGCCCTCGCCAAAATCCTTCGAACGGAACAGCGGCAGGAGCTGCAGGAAGACGTGGTGCACGTTGGCCTCGAAGCTCTCGTCGAGGCCGAGACGCATCATACGCTTGGTGGCCTGCACGGCGAGCGGTGCGTTCGCGGCGATCTCTTCCGCGAGGGCGTGCGCTTCCTTCTGCACCAGTTCGTCGGCCACCACGCGGCTGACGAGGCCGAGCGCGAGACACGCGTTCGCATCGAGCGTTCGCCCCGTGAAGGCGATCTCGCAGGCGCGCGACCAGCCCACGAGGCGAGGCAGCAGCCAGGTGCCGCCGCTCTCGGGCAGCACGCCGCGCTTCGTGAACGAGGCGGCGAGCTTCGCGCTCGACGCCGCGATGCGCACGTCGCAGCCGAGCGCGAGATCCATGCCGTAGCCCGCGGCTGCGCCATTGAGCGCGCAGACCGTCGGCTTGTCGACGCCGTGGAGCACGATCGGCGGGGCGCTGCGCAGGTCGAAGCGGGCCGAGCCGAGCGAGCCCTCCGAGCCGATGCTCTTGCCGGCCGCGAGATCCTTCAGATCGAGGCCGGAGCAGAAGCCGCGCCCGGCCCCGGTGAGTACGATCACGCGAACGTCCGGATCGCCGTCGCACTGCACGAGCAGCTCGGAGAGCCGCTCCAGCATCGGCATCGAGATGGCGTTCAGCCGATCGGGGCGATTGAGCGTGAGCGTGGCGACGTGGCCTTCGACCGAGAACAGGACCTCATCCATGGCAGCTCCTTTCGCGCCCGGCAGCCGCGCCGACGCTGATCCGACGGATCCCATCCATCCCGGTGGGTTCCGATCCGTCACAGCGCAGTATGGAGACTCACGAGCCCCAGCGCAGCCATGCGCTCGAAATCGGTGTCGAGCGACCACACGCTCCCGCGCTGCTCGGCAGCGATCGCCGCAATCAGGAGATCCGCGATGCCGAAGCGCTCGCCCGCGCGCGCGGCGATCTCGATCCAGTCTTCCATCCTCTGCCAGGTCGATCGCTCGGGGAGAAACTGCGGGAGTGCCGAGAGGGCCCGCCGGAGGGAATCCCGATCGGAGCGGCGGGCACCCGTCAGGAGCTCCAGCCGAACGAGCACGGCGAGCGCGACCTCGTCGGCGTCGAGCAGCTCGGCGAGCGCCCGGGCCTGCGCCGAGTCCCGCCGACGCAGCGCCTGTACCCACACAGAGGTATCGACGAAGATCACGCCCGGCGTCCGGGGCGGCGCCGCGACTTCGGAAGATCGATGTCGAGCTCGACCTTGCCGAGGAGATCCTTCAGCTCCTCGATCCGGCGGCAGCGCAGCAGCTCGCGCAGGGCCACGACGACCGTATCGGTCTTGGACTTGAAGCCGAGCTGCCGGCGCGCCTCTTCGAGCAGGTCGTCCGGGATGTCGAGCGTGGTGCGCATATAATAGATCCTAGATCATATGCATCCTGATGCAACAAAAAGCATACTTGACGCATCTGTAGGCCCAGTCGGAGCGGGAGGCGTCGGGCCGCAGCGCGCAGGACGGTGGTCAGAGGCCCGGCGCATCCGCCTGCGGAAGCCACCAGCGCGACATCGAGGGCGCCAGCGTCTCGAAGGGCTCCGCGCGCACGATCTCGTCACCACCGTGTGTCGCCAGCAGTAGCCAGCGT
>CAYOIG010000172.1:0-1724 GCA_964403915.1 uncultured Myxococcaceae bacterium | reverse complement strand
AGCACCTGCTGGTGATGCCGATGACGCCGCTCGACATCATGGTCAGCAAGGTGTGGTCGATGGGCCTGGTCGTGCTTCTCGCCTGCAGCGTCTCCCTGATCGTGGTCGTGCAGGGCTGGCTCGGGATGCCGATCGAGGGCTCCGTGCCGCTCTTCCTCGCCGGCGTCACGGTGCATCTCTTCGCGATGACCTCGATGGGGATCTTCCTCGCGACGATCGGCCGCTCGATGCCCCAGTTCGGCCTGCTGATGATCCTCGTGATGCTGCCGCTGCAGGTGCTCTCCGGCGGCACGACGCCCCGGGAGAGCATGCCGGAGGTGGTGCGGGCTCTGATGCTGGCTGCGCCCACCACCCACTTCGTGATGCTGGCGCAGGGAATCCTCTATCGCGGCGCGGGACTCGACATCGTGTGGCCCCAGTTCGTGGCACTCGCCGCGATCGGCGCCGCGTGCTTCAGCGCGGCGCTGGCGCGCTTCCGGAAGACCATCGGCGCCGTGACCTGACCGCCGCGGGAACGTCAGATCCCGAGCAGCTCGGCCGTGTTGTCGCGCATGATGCGGCGCACGCTCGCGGCGGGCAGGCCCTCGAGGTGGTCGGCGAACTCCATGGGCCGGGCCAGCGCCTCCGGGTGCGGAAAATCCGAGCCCGCGAGGATCGCCTCGTCGCCGAGCGCCTCGGTGAGGCGCACGAGGTCCTCCTCGAAGTACGGAGAGACTCGCACGTGACGCCGGAAGAGCGCGCTCGGCGATTCCGTGAGCTTGCCGAAGGGCCAGTCTCGAGGATCGGTCGTACGCGCGGCTTGATCCATCTTCTTGAGCAGAGGAGGCGCCCAGCCGCCGCCGTTCTCGATGCTCATCACCCGGAGCTGCGGGAAGCGGCCGAACAAGTTGTGCAGGACCAGCGCAGCCATCGTGTCGATGATCGGACGCTCGACGAAGGCCGTCACCTTCTGGAACGCGGAACGCCGGTGACTCGGCGGATGCGGCTTCTCCCCCCAGTGGCGGGAGTACAGCTCGGTGTAGCCGTCGTCGCCCAGATGGAAGGCGACCGGGATGCCTGCCTCCTCGCAGCGCGCCCAGAACGGATCGAAGAGGGGATCGGCAGGCGAACGACCCGCGACCGGCCCCGGCTTCAGGTGCAGCACGCGCGCTCCCTCGCGCAACACGCGCTCGGTCTCGCGCACCGCGAGCTCCACGTCGAGGAGCGAGATCAGGGCCACGCTGAAGATCCGGCCGCGATGAGCCCAGCCCCAATCGTCGGCGATCCAGCGATTGAAGGCGCGCAGGTTGGCGGCCAGGGCGGCCGGGTCGTGGCGCAGCTCCCACTCGACGCCCACGCCGAGGCTCGGCAGGAACAGCGCCGCCTCGACGTTCTGCTCGTCCATCAGCCGGAGGCGCGCGTCGCGATCGGTGTACTCGGCCACGGCCGCGCCGCAGATCGCGCCGTGGGTCATGTGCGTGCCGTCCGATTCCCCCTTCTCGAGCAGGAAGTCCCGCAGCGAGCCGGGCGGGCCGGTGACCTCACCGGGCGGGACGCTGAAGAACTCGGAGCGCTTCTCGCCCAGGTAGACGCGGGCGAAACGCCCCTCGCCGCGAACGATGCGCACGGCGCGGTCGGAGAACCCGGTCTCGAGGTGCCGGGTGAAGCAGTCATCGGGCTCGTAGTAGTGGTTGTCGGCGTCGACGATCCGGTAGTCGAGCTTCATCGGATCTCCGATGGAAGGT
>CAYOIG010000171.1:0-2559 GCA_964403915.1 uncultured Myxococcaceae bacterium | reverse complement strand
TCGGCTGCGCGGTCGGCGGCGATGCCCTCCGAGCCCGCAGTGCTCGTCCTCGACGAGATCCAGAAGATCCCCCGCTGGTCGGAGACCGTGAAGCGACTCTGGGACGAGGACACCGCATCGCGTCTCCCGCTGCACGTCGTCGTTCTCGGCTCGGCTCCGCTCCTGATCCAGCGCGGTCTCACCGAGAGTCTCGCAGGTCGCTTCGAGGTGATCCGTCTCCCGCACTGGTCGTTCTCCGAGATGGAGGCGGCTTTCGGGTGGTCGCTCGACCAGTACCTGTTCTACGGCGGCTATCCCGGTGCAGCGCCGCTCGTCACCGATCCCGAACGCTGGGTGCGCTACATCCTCGATTCTCTCGTCGAGACCACGATCTCGCGCGACGTGCTGCTGCTCACGCGTGTCGACAAGCCAGCGCTGCTGCGACGACTCTTCGAGCTCGGCTGCCGCTACTCGGGCCAGATCCTCTCCTACACCAAGATGCTCGGGCAGCTCCAGGACGCTGGGAACGCGACGACCCTTGCCCACTACCTCGAGCTGCTGGCCGGAGCGGGGATGGTCACCGGCCTTCAGAAATTCGCCGCCGACGCGGCGCGCAGGCGAGGCTCGATTCCGAAGCTGCAAGTGCTCAACACGGCACTCATGACCGCGCAGTCCGGCGTAGCGTTCGAACAGGCACACGCGGATCGCGAGCAGTGGGGGCGACTCACCGAGTCTGCGGTGGGCGCGCACCTTGCCAACGCTGCCGCCACGGGAGCCTGCGAGCTCTTCTACTGGCGCGACCGAAACCGCGAGGTCGACTTCGTCGTTCGCCGAGGGCGGCGACTCGTCGCGATCGAAGTGAAGAGCGGCCGCGCACGCACCGCCTGGTCCGGCCTCGATGCCTTCGCCGCGCAGTTCACGCCACAGCGCAGGCTGCTGGTGGGCGGTGACGGTATCCCGTTGGCAGATTTCTTGCGGCAGCCAGTGGGTCAGTGGCTCGAATCGTGACGCGCAGGGAGGCTCCGATCCTCTCCGCGGAAGCGATTCCGCTCGCCGCGCCGCTACGAGCATCGTATGCCCTCTGCGCAGCACTGCTCCTCCCGAGCGCCGCTTTCGTTACCGGCTGTGCCCTGGCCCACCCCGAGCGGGCGCTTCGGATTGCGACCGGCATGATCAGCCACAACGTGTGTTCGGAGGTGTTCGTCTCGGGGATGAGCCCCGAGCGATCGTACGCCGAGAGCCTGAGGCCACGCCCCGGCATGGGCCTCGTCGACTGGGCCGTTCACCTCGACGTCGACGAGCAGCGCAGGCAGGTGACCACGACCATCGGAGAGCGCTTCATCGGCCATGCGATGCATCGAGACGGCCTCGGATGCCTTCTCGTCCGGGGCACGCCACCGGCCGATCCGGCCGTGGCGGATGGAGCCGAGCCACAGACGTCTCCGGTGCCTTCTCTGTTGCCCGAGATCGCCGATGCGTCGGTCGTCGAGCCCGGCGACGAGCGGCTGCGCGCCGCGCTCGATCGCGCATTCCTCGAGCCCTCGCGCCCGCCGCAGCGCTGGACGCGAGCCGTCGTCGTCGTTCGCGACGGCCGGGTGATCGCGGAGCGCTATGCACCGGGGCTCGGCGTCGAGACGCCGCTGCTCGGCTACTCCGCATCCAAGTCGGTGATGAGCGCACTCGTGGGCATCCTCGTTCGCGAGGGACGTCTTGCGGTCGAGCACCCCGCACCGGTGGCCGCATGGGCCGATCCGAACGATCCCCGGCATGCGATCACCGTCGACACGCTGCTGCGCATGACCAGCGGCCTCGCGCTGGACGAGTCGGGCAGCCCCGCGAGCCCCGTCGCCCGCATGCTCTATCTCGAGCGCGACATGGCAGGCTTCGCCGCGAGCGCCGAGCTCGAAGTGAAGCCGGGAAGCCGCTGGAGGTACACCAGCGGCAACACGCTCATCATCTCGCGGCTGATCCGCGACGCCGCCGGCGGGCGCGCAGAGGACGTGCTTCGGTTCGCGCAGCACGATCTCTTCGGCCCCCTCGGCATGCGCAACACGACCCTCGAGCTCGACGCGACCGGAACGCCGGTAGGCTCGACGTACGTGCTGGCATCCGCGCGCGACTGGGCGCGCTTCGGGATGCTCTACCTCGCCGACGGCATCGTGGGAGGCCGCCGCATCCTGCCCGAAGGATGGGTTCGCTACTCCGCAACGCCGACGCTCGACACCGGCTACGGCGCCGGCTTCTGGATCAACGGCGTTCCTGGCCGCATCCCCTGGTCGCCCGTGCTCTGGAGCATCCCGGGCGCACCGCCCGATTCGTTCTACGCGCGCGGCCTGCTCGGCCAATACGTCGTCGTGATTCCTTCCGAACGCCTGGTGATCGTGCGCCTCGGGGCCTCGCACGACAGCGGGCAAGACATAGATGGGGTTGGGCGGCTGATCGAGGACGTGCTGGCCGTGGTTCGCGGGGAGGGTGGGCGGTAGGGGCTCAACGCTCGCTGGCGCCGCCGACCTGCGGGCTCAGCGCTGCGCCGCGACGCGAAAGCGCGCGAATACCGCGGGATGGTCGCTGAGCGGGGTG
>CAYOIG010000170.1:0-1957 GCA_964403915.1 uncultured Myxococcaceae bacterium | reverse complement strand
TGACGACCACGCACCTTTCCGAGCTCGATGCGCCGGTGACGCCCGCGAGCGTCGATGCGGTTTCCGTCTCGGCAGTCGCAGCGGGCTCGAACTCCCCGGCGCGTCAGCCGGGGGAGGTTCCCTCGGACGGCGTGCACGTCTGCTTCCTCCTCGATCGCTCGGGCTCGATGCAGTCGATTGCGGGCGACGTGATCGGGGGCTTCAACGCGTTCCTGCGCGAGCAGCAGGCGCAGCCCGGTGCCTGCCACATGACGCTGGTGCAGTTCGACTCCCAGGCTCCCTTCGAGGTGCTGGCGGACGACATCGAGGTGCACGCGATGCAGCCGCTCGACCCCGCGTGCTACCAGCCCCGCGGCTCGACGCCCCTCCTCGACGCAACCGGCGCGATCCTCGACCACGCGGAGCGGCGCGCACAGGCCGGACGGGACGAGGACCAGGTCGTGGTCGTCTTCACGGACGGGGAGGAGAACGCGAGTCATCGCTGGACGCGAGACGCGCTCTTCAGTCGCATCGCGCGCCTGAAGGCGGCGGGCTGGAGCTTCGTATTCCTCGGCGCCAACCAGGATTCGTACGCAGAGAGCCGTGGCCTCGGGATCGGTGCGGGCAATACCTCGAACTGGGATGCCTGTGCCGGAGGAACCGCCGTCGCGTTCCAATCCGTGAGCCGCGCCATGGCCTCCTACCGCTCGAAGGATCGCAGCAGTCGCGGGGCGCAGCGCGATGACTTCTTCGAAGGCAAGAAGGAGGCGGAGGCCCGACGGCTCCGCGAGAGGCGCCGGGTCCAGTAGCGGCAGAACCCAGGAGGAGAAGAGATGCGGCGCATTCGACACTCGGGCTTCGAGGGCAAGGACCTCGCGATCGAACCCGCCCGCGGCAAGCTCGTCGGCGAGTGGGTCCCGATCGAAGGTCAGCAGAAGGTCCAGCTCGACTTCGACTGTCCGGCGGAGCTGTGCCGCTGCTGCGGTCAGCAGCTGCTCCGTTCGGGCTCGCGCTGGTCGGTGTGGTTCTGTACGCCCTGCAAGAAGCGCGTGTTCTCGCTGAACCACCGGGCCCGGACCTGTGTGATTCCGATCGGGCGCCATTCGCTCATGAACGGCGTGTTCGGCGAGGCCAGGCCTCGAACCAGTCGCGTCGAGATCGCGGGCGTCGCGGTTTCCCTCCGCAAGCTGTTCGAGAGCATCGATGATCTCGCGGAGTGGGCGCAGGAGATCGTCCGGCGCAACTGCGCCTCCGTCGGGCTCGGGGATCGCGCCCGTGTCCCGCTCGGCGACTACCTCGGCGCCGTGAAGAGGGCCAAACTGTCGCGCGCCGAGGCCTTCCGCCAGATGCTCGTCTGGTCCAGCGCTTGAGACCCGGGTCGAGCGATGGGCGGCGGTCTCGGTCGGGGCTCGCCGACTGCGGCGCAGCCTGCGCAGTCGCCAGAGCGGGAGGGAGAAGAGATGCGCGTGTTCATGACCGGAGCCTCGGGATTCCTCGGCCGTCGGATCGCGCCGCGCCTTCGCGCCGACGGCCATGTCGTGACGGCGCTGCTGCTGCCGCAGGAGACGGAGGCGGGCGTTCCGGCGGATCACGTGGCGCGCGGCGACATCACGCGTGCGGAGAGTCTCGAAGGGACGATGAGCGGCCAGGACGCCGTGGTTCATCTCGCGGGCGCCGTGGGTTACGGTCAGACCTTCGCGCGCTGCCGCAGCCTCAACCGCGATGGCACGGCGAACGTGGCGCGTGAGGCGGTGCGCGCGGGAGCCCGGCGCTTCGTCCACATGAGCTCGGTCTCGGTGTACGGGCGGGTTGCGGAGCTGCGGCTCACGGAGGACGCCCCGCTGCGCCGCATCGGCGACCCGTACGGCGACACCAAGGCCGACGCGGAGGAGATCGTCGCGGCCCATGCGACGGCCGGCGAGCTCGATGTCACGATCCTCCGCCCCACGGTGATCTGGGGACCCGGCGATGCGCTCTT
>CAYOIG010000169.1:0-2207 GCA_964403915.1 uncultured Myxococcaceae bacterium | reverse complement strand
CTTGATTCGATTGATGCTAATGGGTTGCTAAATGCAACCGATGAGCTATCCGTGGAGGCCACGCCCGGAGGACACCATGCCCAGCGCCGTCAAGCTCTCGGACGAGATCGTGGCCGTTGCTCGCAAGGAAGCGAGCGTCATGAAGCGGTCGATCGCCGGCCAGGTGGAGTACTGGGCGGAGCTCGGGCGCCGCGTCGAGGCCGCAGGCCTCGTCGACTATGCCTCGGTTCGCGCCGTCCTCGAAGGCCGGGGCTCGCTGCAGCAGCTCACACCTGCAGAGACGACGCTCTACCTCGAGCTGCTCGGCGACACGCTCGAGGCCCTCGACGGGTCGGACACGCAGCGCATTCGTCGGCTTCAGAAGGCCGGGCACCCCATCGCGGGCCAGGATGAGAAAGGCAAGCTGGTCGTAAAGCCCGGCTGCAGGCGCTGACGCGGGCGGCCGCTCTGCCGATCCTCCACCTGATCGCCGGCATCAACGGCGCCGGGAAGACCAGCTTCTATCGCGACGTTCTCGAGCACCGGACTCCCGGCACGGAGTTCGTGAACGCCGACATCCTCGAATGCGAGCGCTGGCCCACGGGGATCGGGCAGCATTCCTACGAGGCCGGCCGGCTCGCGGCTGAGCGCAGGGAGGCGCTCATCGCCGCGCAGGTTTCGTTCGTTACCGAGACCGTCTTCTCTCACGTCTCGAAGCTGGCGCTGATCGACCGCGCGCGTGCGGCGGGCTTCGTGGTCGTGCTCTACCACGTCCACGTCTCGACGCCCGAGCTCGCTGCGGCGCGCGTCAGAACCCGCGTCTCCGAAGGGGGCCATGACGTGCCCGTCGAGACGATCGCCGCGCGCCACCCCCGCACGCTCGCTCTCCTGCAGCAGGCCGTCCGCCGGGCAAGCCGCGCGTACGTTTTCGACAACAGCCGGTTGAGCGCCGGCTTCACCCACGTTCTCACGTTCGAAGGAGGCAAAGTCCAGCGGGTGGGTGATTACGTTCCGGCCTGGGTGAAGCAGACGTACGCTGAGCCGCTCCGGTTCTATCTCGCCGCGCGCGCGGGTCGCGCATGATTCTGGGCGACCCGCGGCCCGTTTCGGGATAGGTTCTCCCGCACCGTTCGAAGAGGAGCGCCATGAAGGATTTCCGGGGCAGGATCGCCGTCGTGACGGGAGGCGGCACGGGCATGGGGCGCGAGCTCGCGAAGCAGCTCTCGGCCGAGGGCTGCCACGTGGCGATGTGCGATGTCTCGGCCGAGCACATGGCCGAGACCAAGGCGCAGTGCGAGCGGCAGGCGCCGCCGGGAACGCGCATCACGACGCATCTCTGCGACGTGTCGGACGAGCAGCAGATGCTCGCGTTTCGCGACGCGGTGCAGGACGAGCACGCGACCGACCACGTCCACCTCCTCTTCAACAACGCCGGCATCGGGGGCGGCGGAAGCTTCGTAAAGAGCGAACGCGAGGAGTGGGACCGCACCTTCGCGATCTGCTGGGGCGGCGTCTACCACGGAACGCGCACATTTCTGCCGCTGCTCGTCGCGAGCCGCGAGGCCCACCTCGTGAACACGAGCAGCGTGAACGGCTTCTGGGCCGTGCTCGGCCCCAACATCCCGCACACGGCCTACAGCGCCGCCAAGTTCGCGGTGAAGGGCTTCACCGAGGCGCTCATCACCGACCTGCGCCTCAACGCGCCGCACGTGAAGGTCTCGCTCGTGATGCCCGGGCACGTCGGCACGTCGATCGTCATGAACAGCGCCGCCGTGCTCGGCCGCCCGAGCCCGAAGGAGATGACCGCCGAAGACCTCCAGCCCGTGCGCGACCAGATGGCGCACCAGGGCATCCCCCGCGACGCCCTCACCGACGACCAGCTCCGCGCCGTGCTCCAGAAGATCGGCGAAGACTTCCGCGACAAGGCGCCGCTCACCGCCTCAGCCGCGGCGAAGATCATCCTCGACGGCGTGCGCACGGACACCTGGCGCATCCTCGTCGGCGAGGACGCCAAGGCCCTCGACCGCATGGTGCGCGCAGCACCCGAGGCGGCCTACGAGCCGGATTTCATGACCCGCCTCCGGGCTGGCGGACACTTCGATCTGTCGCTGCGGCCGGATGAGTGAGGCGGGGGATCGGCCAGCCAGCCGGTCTCTCCCGCCGTCGGCACGCCGGCTCTCGGCCGTCACTCCTCCTCCTCGTACCACGACCGCGAGCGGTAGGGCGAA
>CAYOIG010000168.1:0-2986 GCA_964403915.1 uncultured Myxococcaceae bacterium | reverse complement strand
CCTCGCCACGCAGCCCGCAGCCGAGGACGCGAGCATCTACGAGCACTGCTGCCGCGCGATCGACTGCTCCCTCGCCGTCGGCGCGCACGGGCTGCCGCTCATGGGAACCGGCGACTGGAACGACGGCATGAACCGTGTCGGACGCGAGGGACGGGGCGAGAGCGTGTGGATGGCCTTCTTCCTCTTCGACGTGCTCCGCCGCTTCGAACCGCTCTGCCTCGCGCTCGGCGATGGCAGCCGCGCCGCACGCTACGCGGCGCACCGCGCCGCTCTCGCGAACGCCGCGGAGAGCCACGCATGGGACGGCGCCTGGTACCGGCGCGCCTACTTCGACGACGGCACGCCGCTCGGCACGGCCGCGGCGAGCGAGTGCCGCATCGATCTCCTGCCCCAATCCTGGGCCGTGCTCTCCGGCGCCGCACCACGCCCTCGCGCCGAGATGGCGATGGATTCCGCGCTGCGGGAGCTCGTGCTTCCCGAGGGTCGCCTCGTGCGGCTCCTCACGCCGCCCTTCGACCGCTCGCCGCACGATCCGGGCTACATCAAGGGCTACGTTCCGGGCATTCGCGAGAATGGCGGCCAGTACACGCACGCAGCCACCTGGGCCGTGCGCGCGCAGGCCGAGCTCGGGCGCAGGGAGAGCGCGCTCGCCCTCCTCGAGACGCTCCTCCCGGTGCTGCACGCGAGAGACGCGCAGGAAGTCGCGACCTATCAGGTGGAGCCCTACGTCGTGGCGGCCGACGTCTACGCCGTGGCTCCCCACGTCGGCCGCGGTGGCTGGACCTGGTACACCGGCTCGTCGGGCTGGCTCTACCGCGTGGCGCTCGAATCGATTCTCGGGCTGCGCCTCGAAGCGGGCGAGCACCTCGTGCTGCGGCCGTGCATCCCGGACGCATGGCCGGAGTTCCGCATCACGCTGCGGATCCCGGGCAGCGCGAGCCGCTACGCCATCACCGTGCGCAACCCGGCAGGCTCTGCCGCACGCGTGGTGCGCGTGGTCGCCGACGGCATTTCCGTAGCGCCCGACGGGGGTGCTGCGGTCGTTCACCTCTCGACCGACGGCGCACACCACGAGGTCGAGGTCGAGCTCGGTCCCGATCCTCGCTAGGGACTCAGGAGACGAGCACGATCTCGCGCGGCACCGCACGCAGCGTCACGCGATCCGGGCGCAGGGCCGGCTCGCTTCGGCCGTCGATCCACACGTTACGCAGCGGGAGCGCGAGCGGCGAGAACAGGACGATCCCGTTCGGCGGCCGACAGGGGCCGCCGAACGTGACGCGCACGCGGTCGTCCGCCTCGGCGCGCAGATGGAGATCGAGCGCGCCGAAGATCGTGGGCAGGGCGCGAAGCCGCACGCCGTCTCCGTCGCGCACCCAGGCCTCGGGAACGCCTGCCCCGAGCAGGAGCGTGCCTTCCTCACGGCATTCGTCGACCAGAAGTCGCCGGACGGCGCGCACGAAGCTCGATGCGATCCAGCCGTGGGGAAGATCGCCGAGAAAGCGCGGTGCGCGCGGGTCGCGCGTCGAGACCTCGGGCCATTGTCGCCACGCCGGCGGCCGCTGATCGGCGACGAGCGCCGCGATCAGATCGAGCGCGCGCTGCTTCCAGCCGAGGCGAAGCAGCGCCGTTGCACTGCGAACTTCGTAGGCCGTGTAGGCATCGGAGGGCTGCTCGCCGCGGCGGCGGGCCTCGTGCTCGCGCCAGTAGCGCTCGAACGTCCGTTCCAGCGCGGCGCGCGGAAGCTGCACGTCTTCGCCGCACGGATCGAAGGCGATGGCCGTCGACGTCGGATCGAAGTCGCCGAGCTCCACCGAGCCGGGCAGGAAGTCGAGATGATGTCGTTCCATGGTGGCGGCGAGCGCGGCGTGCAGATCGCGGCGCAGATCGTCACGCTGCGCACGCAGCCGCGTACCTGCTGCGGCCTCTCCCAGCGCGGTCGCTGCATCGGCGGCGTCTGCGAGCGCGCGCAGCGCGAAGAAGTCGTCCCAGAACGAGTGAACCGGCTGCGAGGAGTAGCCCTCGTGACTGATCGACTCCGGGAGCAGGCCGAAGCGAGGATCGCCGCGGAATGCATCGCCCGTGCGCTCGGCCCGCAGCGCGGCGATTGCGTTCGCAGCACGCTGCACGTGCGGCCAGAGCGAGCGCAGGAAGCCCTCGTCTCCGGTGAGGCGCCAGAGCTCCACCACGCCCCAGATCAGCTCGCCGTGGCTGTCGTGCTCCACGGCCCGGTCGATCCCGTGGCGATCCACCGCGCAGGGCACGCGACCGTCCGCTCGCTGGAAGGGCGCGTACCAGCGCAGGAAGGCGTCTGCCTCGGCCACGAAGCCCATCTCCGCGAGGGCAGCTCCCGTGAGCGCTCCGTCACGGATCCAGGAGCGCCGGTAGCAGCGTGGCCCGGGCTGGATACGCGGCCCCTCGCGGTTGACGAGGATCCACGCCAGCGATGCGCGCAGGCTCTCGAGAACGGGCGCCGCCTGCGGGGGGAGCGAGATCGGAATGCGCGAGAGGCGCGCCGTCCAGTGCGCGACGGCGCCCGCGAGCTGCGACTCGCACCAGGCCGCGGCGTCGGCGCGCGCGAGGCCGGCAGGCGGCGGGGGAGTTTCATCGTACAGCGGCACCGCGAGCGCGAGGGTCTCGGCAGTGCCCGGCGCGAGGTGGAGGTCGAACACGATCGCCGCCTCGGCGAAGCCGAGCGGATCCTCGAAGTTCTGCAGCGTCTCGAGCCGCGTGCCGAGGAAGGCCCCCGGGCTCGATCCCGGCGCAGCCGTTCCGATCGCATCGCTTGCCGTCACGGCGACCACCGCCCTTGCGCCGTTCACGCGCACCGAGTCGCCTTCGCGAGAGAGCCGGGTGATGGGCGAGATCGCAGGCGCGAGGTTGAGACTCTGCCACTCGGGCATCACCTGGAAGGGGCGGATCGCGACCACGAGCTGCACGTCGCGTGGCGTGCTCGCTTCGTTCGTCACGACGTAACGCGCGACGAGCG
>CAYOIG010000167.1:0-1708 GCA_964403915.1 uncultured Myxococcaceae bacterium | reverse complement strand
AGCCCCACCGAGCGCATCGTCCAGCCGCGACAGCGAGCCCACGATCGCGTTCGTGACGTCGACCTGGTATGGCACTCCGCTCCCATGCGTGACGTCGAAGCTGATCGTGTAGTTCACACTCGTCGTCGCAGTCCTACTGCCCGACGAGAACAGGCCGCGATCAGCAGCGACCGTCGTGTAGTAGCGCGTCGTGAGGCTCGTCGCGGTCGATGCCTCGACCACCGATCCCTTCACGCCGCCCGTGTCGGAGGGCGACGTGAGCGTCGAGCTGTCGGTGATGAACAGCCCGGTGATCGTCGCCGCCGAGGCGCTGCTGGCCAACCCGAGACCGACCAGGACGGCCGCGCTCATGCGGCACAGCCGCCTTCCGTTCTTCATCTCCTTGGTCGTCTTCATCGTCTTCATGGCCATTCGCCCTCGCGGGGCGAGCGCGTGCTGCAGGCACGCGCCGCAGATTCCGTGGCTCACGGCGCGCGGCGGTGTTCGCAGCGCGCCGGGCGGCGGTGCGGGGGCACACCAGGCGCAGAGCGCCCCGGGCGAAGACGAGTGCAGCCGGGGGGCCGGGGCGATCAGCGTTGCCGGAGCGGCGGGTGCGTACGGCGGCAGCGTCACGGCACGAAGCGTCATGCGGTCCTCCTTCCGGGGAGTCGTGCGCATGCTCTCATCGGCGTCCGTGCGGCGTCGCTATCGGGAGCGATAGCTATCGGAAGTGATAGGCTCGGCGCGCGTGGCATCGGCCTCGGCGCCACGTTCGTGCCGCTCTTCGTGGCCTGCACTCCGCTGGCCCCTCTGCTGCTGCGGCCCACGGTGTTTCGACCGCCGGCCTTAGCAGGCTAACGACGCGGCGGAGGAGCCAAGAGCGGAGGGAGCTTCCCCGAGGCTCAGGGGCCTGCGGGCGGGACGGTCGCCTCCACGCTGACTTCGACCGCGTTGCGGACCGAGAGCGGGTTCCAGCTTTCCGGCGTGCCGATGCCGAAATCGCGGCGGTCGAGCGTGACCGACCCGGTGATCCTGCGCGCAGCGCGGTCCTCGATGCGGAAGCGCATCGGGAAGGTCTTCGTCTCGCCGTGAAGATCGAGCGTCACGTCGGCGGTCAGGGCATCTGCGCCGTCGAGGCGGAAGCCCGAGAGCGTGACGCGCGCCGTCGGGAATTTCTGCACGTCGAAGAAGTCCGCCGTTCGCAGATGCTCATCACGATTCGCGATGCCCGTGTCGAGGCTCGTGATCGCGACCTCGAGCTCGATGCGGCTCTTCCCGGGCTCGTCCTCGTCCACGAAGGCCTGCACGATGCGCCAGTCGTGAAACTCCCCTTCGGCCGTCGTCAGCAGGTTGCCGGCCTCGAAACGGATCGTGCCGGGCGGCGCTGCGATCGCCGCGCTGGGAAGCGCAATGGCGACGAGCAGCGCGAACGCGGCGCGCTGGCTGCGCGTCAGTAGCCCCACGGTCCCCAGGGCCCCCACATGCTCCAGTTCATGGCGGCGTCTGCGTTCATCTCGGCCGTCATGAGCTGCTCGTCCGCGTACTCCTTGCGCAGCTTGAGCTGCTCGTAGCGCTGGTAGGCCGCCTGGTCGCCGACGTAGAGGCACTGGCAGACCGTGGGGTCGGCGACGACCCAGTAGGGTGCGCCGTCCTTCTGCATCTGGACCAGAGCACGGGGCGTGAGCGACTTGAGCTGCTGGAGCTTCTCGGGCGTATTGGCCGGCCGCAC
>CAYOIG010000166.1:0-3788 GCA_964403915.1 uncultured Myxococcaceae bacterium | reverse complement strand
GGGATCCGGTGCTCCTGCACGGCGGCGAGGGTGCTGAAGCCGCAGGAAGCAAAGGCTGCCTGCACGCGCTCATCGTAGAACGCATGCCAGAGGGTGGTCTGGCCGCCGAGGGAGTGGCCGATCACACCGAGGCGATCGCGGTCCACCCGCTCGTCCTCCTGCAGCACGTCGAGGGCCTGGCACATGTCGAAGAGGTACTTCGCCGTGAGGCTCGAGCCGCGGAGCAGGCAGTCGGCGAGGAGCAGGGATTCGTACTCGCGGCCCTCGGGGATGCGCCCTTCCCTGCGGTCGATCTCGCGGGGCTGCCGCTCCTCGAAGCCGAGATGGTCGGGGCAGATCACGACGAAGCCCCGTCGGCAGAGATCGAGCCCGTAGTGGAACATTGCGTTGGCGGACAGACCCGCCGGCTCCGACTTGCCCAGGAAGTATTGCCCCGCGTGCTGGTGCGAGGCGATCACGCCGGGCCGGCGCCGGCGCGGCCCGGCCGGTGAGAGGAGCAGCGCGCGGACGCGCTCTCCCGGCGCGACGGCGTACTCCACGACCTCGCGCGTCCCGTAGTCGGTCCGGGCGCCCTCGATGAGCCGCGGCTCCGGCGCCACGCGATCGCGCGGCGGTAGCAGCGCCAAGAGCGCGGCGCGCTCTGCGCGCCGCGCTCCCACCTTGCTCGGCGAGCGGATCAGCCGCGCAGGCTCCTGCGGAAGCGCTCGACGACCGAAGCCGCCGTCGCACGGGCGTCCGAGAGGATCGCGTCGGCCGACTGCTTCACCTCCTCCCACGATCCTTCCGCGGCGGCGGAGAGCTTCTTCACGATCCGCACCGCGTCGCGCTGCTTCGCCTTGAGCGCCGTGAGCTGGGCGCGGGCATCCTTGCGCAGGTTGCGAACCCGCGAGCGGGCATCGGCCTCGATCTGATGCTCCGCCTTGCGCAGGCCTCGCTGGATCTCGACGATCGACTTCTCGAGATGTTTCACGGCCTGCTGGAGCTCGCCGTACGCCGCCTTCTCCTCGCGGGATAGGGCGGCCTTCGCGCGCGGCGCCACCTTCGTCACTCTCGATCCCTTCTTCGCTGCCTTCGCGGCCATCTTCTCCTCCTCGTGCGGGGTTGCCGGATCCTATCGCGCAGCCGCAAAGGACCCAAGCGCCCGCCGAAGGGCGAGCACGGGGCCCGCCCGCCATACTGCCCGGCCATGATCAAGAAGATTCTCCTGTTCGTGGTGGCCGGGGCAGCGCCCGCGGTCGTCTACGGTGCCTTCTGGCTGCAGACCGCCGCCCGCGTCGGCGCCGGCTTCACGGCCAAGGTGACCTGCTCGCTCGTACACGATTCGCAGCAGCCCGCGGCCGGTGCCGTACGCGACTACGTGGACGCCGAGACGGCGCCCCTCGCCGGCCTGCTCGACGTCTCGGTGACACCGGACGGCGCCGAGGGCGTGGCGCTCGGCTTCGTTCGTGCCCGTGCGGTGGCGCGGCCTGGCCTCGGCTGCACGCTCCTGCCGGCGGGCAGCGAGGTGACGCTGGCGCTGCCGAATGGCATCGAGAGCACGCGGCGGGTGCTCGATCCGGCCGCCCCCTGGCCCCTCGGTGCGGCCGGGCCGATGGCTCCGGCCCCCACCGCCCTCGAGGCAGCCCTCGATCGCGCTTTCGAAGAGCCGCCGCCGGCCGGCGGTCGCGTGAGGCGAACGACCGCAGTGGTCGTGGCGCACGACGGGCAGCTCGTCGCCGAGCGCTACGCCCCGGGATACGGCGCCGACACGCCCATGCTCTCGTGGTCGATGGCGAAGAGCGTGACCGCGGCGCTCGTGGGCATCGCCGTCGGAGAGGGCCGCCTCGTGCTCCGCGCCCCAGCGCCCGTTCCCGAGTGGGCCTCCGAGGACGATCCGCGGCACGCGATCACCCTCGATCAGCTCCTGCGCATGTCGAGCGGCCTCGGCTTCGACGAGCACTACGGCGCGGTCAACGACGTCTCGCGCATGCTCTTCACGGCGCCCGACACGGGGGCCTTCGCGGCGCGCAGCCCGCTCATCTCAGCGCCCGACAGCGTGTGGAGCTATTCGAGCGGCACCTCCAACATCGTGGCGCGCATGCTGCGGGAGCTCGCCGGCAACGATCTCGCCGCGCTCGTTCGCAGCGCACGCGAGCAGCTCTTCGACCCGGCCGACATGACGAGCGCCTTCTTCGAACCCGATGCCTCGGGCAGCTTCATCGGCTCCTCGTTCGCATTCATGACGGCGCGCGACTGGGCGCGCTTCGGCGAGCTGCACCGGCAGGACGGCGTCTGGAACGGGCGCCGCATCCTTCCCGAGGGCTGGGTGCGTTACGTCACGACGCCCGCGCCCGCCGCGCCCGAAGGCCGCTACGGCGCGCACTGGTGGCTGAATGCGGGCGATCCGCAGCAGCCCGAGCGCCGGCCCTGGCCGTCGCTCCCCACCGACACCTACGCGGCCCTCGGCCACAGCGGCCAGTACGTCATGGTCGTACCGTCGGCGAAGCTCGTCGTGGTGCGCCTCGGCCTCTCGGAGCCCGACGATGGCGACGAGGGCGCCGTCGAGCTGGTGGCCGCCGTGCTCGCCGCCGTCGGCCGCGAAGGCGCGTCCGGCGGCTCCCCCGCTACGAGCGGCCCTTGAAATCGTCCATCGACGCGTTCACGCCGAGAAAGCTCGCGGCCCGGTCGAAGAGGTTCACCGGGAGCAGCCGCAGCAGCGGGATCAGGCCAACGAGCGGCGGCATCATCAGCCGCTGCCGGTCGTGCTGGATGGCCGAGACGATGCGGGCGGCGACCTCGTTCTCGTCGAGGATTGGCAGCAGCCGCGGAAACCGCGATTTCACGCCCCGGAACATGCCGGTATCGATGTAGAAGGGGCACACCACCGTGGTGCGAAGCTCGGGAGCCGTCCCGCGCAGCTCGGCGCGCAGCGACTCGTCGAAGCCGACCGCGGCCCACTTGCTGGCGGCGTAGTCGGCCAGGCGCGGCACGCCGATCAGGGCCGAAGCCGAAGCGATCGTGACCAGATGCCCGCGGCGCCGCGCGATCATCTGCGGCAGGAAGGCCTTCGCCGTCCAGAACAGGCTGAGCGCATTGATCGCGAAGGTGGCCTCGATCTTCTCGTCGGGGATCTCGAGCAGGCTGCGGCCGCTAACGATGCCGGCGTTGTTGATGAGCACGTCGACCGGCCCCGCCGCCGCCATCGTCTCGGCTGCGACCGCGTAGACGTTCTCGCGCTTCGAGACGTCGCAGAAGAAGCCGTTTCCGGACTCGCGACCCGCAGCGCCGACCTCGGTCTTCACGCGCTCGAGGTTCTCGCGGTGGAATTCCCAGAGGCTGACCCGGGCCCCGAGCGCCGCCAGCCTCATCGCCATCAGCCGGCCGATGCCGCTGGCGCCCCCCGTGACGAGGACGTGGCTCCCGGCAATCTCCGTCATCTGCCTCACCTCTTCCTACGGGCGAGTCGTCCCCGCAGTGCGCGATACCGACGCGATCAGCAGGTGCGCGGTGCGCCGCCGCCCGTCAGGCCCGTCTCGACCGCGACGAGGATCGCCTCCTCGCGCGCCTCGTGCACGAGGAAGGTGGTCACGAGAGCCTCGAACAGGCTTACGAGCGTCGTCGGATCGGCGGGCGTCTCGAGGCTGTCGAGGATGGCGGTGAGATCGCCACGCAGGGCCGCATGCTCGTTCTGCAGGCGCCGGATCTCGGGCTCGACGACCGGCTGCAGGGCGCAGAGGGCCGGGAAGTAGACGCGGTCTTCGAGCGCGAAGTGGACCTCGAGCGCGCGCAAGAGGCCCTCGATGCTCGCA
>CAYOIG010000165.1:0-3189 GCA_964403915.1 uncultured Myxococcaceae bacterium | reverse complement strand
CGAGGGCCCGGCCAAGCGCGGCGCCGAGATCCATCTGCTTCCGAACCTCGGTGCAGGCGCCGGAGCGGCGGGGACGGCAGATCCCCTCTCTGCCCGGCCCTAGCCATTGCCCACGCCGCGCGCGTCGCTGGAGCGGCTGCTGCACGCCGCGCTCGCCGCCGCGGATCCAGGGCTCGCCGTGCGGCGGGTGCTGGTGCGGGAGGGAGACGGCCTGGCGATCGCAGGCTTCCGAATCCCGGCGGCCGCGCGGCTGCGGGTGCTCGCTGCGGGTAAGGCCGCCTTTGGCATGGCCTCCGCCGTCGAAGAGATCGCGGGCGATCGCATCGCGGGCGGCCTGGTCGTCACGAAGGACGGCCATGGCCGCCCGCTCGCGCGGCTGCCGCTGCGAGAGTCGGGCCATCCGGTCCCGGATGCGCGCAGCGAGGCGGCCGGCCGGGCCTTGCTGACCTGCGCGGCCGCGGGGGAGCCGGACGAGGTCGTGCTCGTGCTGCTATCGGGAGGCGCCTCGGCGCTTCTGGCGTGCCCGCTGCCGGGCCTCTCGCAGGGAGACGTCGCGCAGACGACGTCGCTGCTGCTCGCATCGGGCGCCACGATCGACGCGCTCAACTGCGTGCGCAAGCACCTGTGCGACGTTGCGGGAGGGCGCCTCGCGCGTGCAGCCGGCGGGCGCAGCCTCGTGCTGCTCGCCATCTCCGACGTGATCGGGGATCGGCTCGACGTGATCGGCTCCGGCCCGTGTACGCCAGACCCGACCCGATTTTCCGACGCGCTGGCCGTGCTCGGCGAACGCAGGCTCGTGCAGGCCGTTCCGGCGGCGGTTCGCAGACATCTCGAAGCGGGCGCCCGCGGCGAGGTTGCGGAGTCGCCGAAGCCGGGCGAGGCCTGCTTCGCGCGGGTGCACGCGTCGATCGTGGCCTCGAATCGCGATGCCCTGCAGGCCGCCTCGCACGCGGCTGCGGCCGAGGGGCTGCGCCCGCTGCGGCTCGAGACGCCGCTCGCGGGCGAGGCGCGCGAGGTGGGCCGGCGTCTTGCGGCACTGGCCCGCGCCGCACGACCGGCGGCGCCGACATTGGTGCTGGCGGGCGGCGAGACGACCGTGACGCTCAGCGGCACGGGACGCGGGGGGCGGAGCCAGGAGCTCGCGCTCGCCGCGGCCCTCGGCCTGGCCGGCTTTGCGGGGGCGACGCTGCTGGCGGCAGGCACCGACGGCACCGACGGGCCCACGGACGCGGCCGGCGCCGTCGTCGATGGCGGAACGGTCGCACGCGGCGCGGCAAGAGGGGCCGACGCCGCTGCCGCTCTCGCGCGCAGCGACTCCTACGGATTCTTTGCCGCCGAAGGGGGCCTGCTGCGAACGGGGCCGACCGGCACCAACGTCATGGACCTCGCCCTGCTGCGGCTCGCGCCCGTAGGCGTTTCGTCTCCCCCTTTCGCTGTTTCGTGAGGACCGTGTAGCCTCCTCGCCCGACGGCGGGCGCGACGGGCGGGAGATGTGCCGGCCCGGGCTGCCCGGCCGAACCCGAAGGAGGATCCGAGATGCAGAGCTGGACCCGGCGCGGCGCTCTCGCGGCTGCGCTGCTGGCCGTTGCCGTTGCTTTCAGTGCCGCTCCGGCCTCGGCCGAGGAGGCCAAGACCGAGCGCTCGAATGGCCGCGTCGTGTCGTACGACAAGGACAAGGCCACGCTCACGATCAAGGACAAGGGCAAGGAGACGTCGTTCCACGTGACGGCCGAGGGCTCGGTGCTGACCCGAACCACCGTCACGAAGAACGCGCGCCCGGCCAAGCTCGACGACCTCCAGCCGAACGCGGCGGTGGTCGTCTACTGGCGCCCCAACGCGAGCAATGCCGAGCAGAAGGACGCACGCAAGATCGACATGCCGAACATCCCGGAAGGCATGGAGCCCGAGGACGGCGAATAGCGCCGGAGGTCTCGCGGGCGCGGCGGAGAGGCCCGCCGCGCCCGCCATGACCCTGGTGCCGCACGCGCGGGTGCAGGGGAGGGCAGGATGGCCGTCGACGCCGACCGCTTCAAGCACGCGCTGCGGCGCTGGCCGAGCGGCGTCACCGTGGTGACCGCCTGTGCCGGCGACACGATCCACGGCATGACGGTCTCGGCATTCTCGAGCGTCTCGCTCGACCCGCCCCTGGTGCTGGTCTGCGCCGACAAGGCCTCGAATACCCATCCCGTGATCGCCGAGGGCCGCGTCTTTGCGGTGCACATCCTCGCGCAGGGGCAGGATTCGCTCTCCCACCGCTTCGCGTCGAAGGCCGACGAGTGGCGGCGCTTCGAGGGGCTCGCGTGGACCCGCGGCGTGACCGGGGCGCCGATCCTGCCGGGCGCGCTCGCAGTGATCGACTGCCGCGTGGTGGCCGACCATGAGGCCGGGGATCACGTGATCTACGTGGGCGAGGTCGAGGCCGTGGAGCTCGCCGAGGCGGAGCCTCTGCTCTGGTACGGCGGCCGCTACCGGACCCTCGCCGGATGATGCCCGACACCGCCTCGCTCTTCCGTCTCGACAGCCGGGTCGCGATCGTGACCGGCGCCTCGTCGGGGCTCGGCATCTCGTTTGCGCGGGGCCTCGCCGAGGCCGGGGCACACGTCGTGCTCGCGGCGCGCCGCGCCGAGCGGCTCGATGCCCTCGTGGCCGAGCTCGAGGGCAAGGGCGGCGAGGCGCTGGCCGTGCCCTGCGACGTGGCGAACGAGAGCGACGTCGATCGGCTGGTGGCAGCGGCGCTGGCGCGCTTCGGCCGCATCGACGTGCTCGTGAACAACGCCGGAGCGACGCACATCGGCCCCGCCGAGGACGAAGAGCTGGCGCGCTTTCGCGAGATCCTCGACGTGGACCTCGCGGGCGTCTTCCTCTGCGCGCAGCGCGCCGGCCGCGTGATGCTGGCGGCCGGCCGCGGCGCGATCGTGAACGTGGCATCGATTCTCGGCCTCGTCGGCAGCGGGCAGGTGAAGCAGGCAGGCTACTGCGCTGCGAAGGGCGGCGTCGTCAATCTCACGCGCGAGCTCGCGGCCCAGTGGGATCGGCGCGGCGTTCGCGTGAACGCGCTCGCACCGGGCTTCTTCGCAAGCGAGATGACGTCCGAAATGTTTGCGGACGCCAGCTCGAATAAGTGGATCCGCGCCGGGGACCCCATGGGCCGGCCGGGCGGCGCGGAGGAGCTCGTCGGCCCGCTCCTCT
>CAYOIG010000164.1:0-4496 GCA_964403915.1 uncultured Myxococcaceae bacterium | reverse complement strand
GAGATCTCCGTAGACGGCGGCGGCGCCCGGGTCGTGGACGAGGCCCGAGCGATGGATGCGGTCGAGCACGAACTCGCGGGCTGCCGGCGTCCCGATGATCCGCACTCCCGTCTTGCGCTCCTTCTCGAGCAGCAGCTCGTGAAAGGCGCGCCAGGGCTTGAGCCCCGACGAATGGGTGAGCAGATGGCGAACCGTCACGGCCTCTTTGCCGCGCTCGCCGAAGTGCGGGAGATGCTTGCTCACGGGGTCGTCGAGAGAGACCGCTCCCTCGTGCACGAGGTGCATCAGGGCCGCGGTGGTCGCCATCACCTTGGTGAGCGAGGCGAGGTCGAAGATCGCGTCGCGCGTCATGGGCAGGCGCTCGGGCCGCACCACCGAGCTGCCGCGCACGGAGGCGTGCGTGAGCACGCCGTCTTCGTAGCGCCGGCTCGCCACCACGACGGCGCCCGGGATCTCCGCGTTCGCGATCGCCTTGTCGAGCGCGCGGTCGACACGCCCGAGCCTCCGCTGCACCTGGCTCCGCTTCATGCGTTCCGCTCCCCCTCCCCTCGCGCGCTCACCCTCGCGCGCCGTCCAGCACCGGCTCCCGCACCTCGATGCGCGCGGCCGCCCCGTCGATCACGGCATTCGCTCCGACGGGCCACGGCAGGTTTGGCGCCGCGTGGCCCGTGGGAAGCCCGCTCACCACGGGAACTCCGAGCGCGAGAGCCAGCTCGAGGATCACCTCCAGCGCCGAGGGCGAGTCGGGCCGCACGGCCTCGCAGTCTACGAGATGTCCGACGCCGAGGCCGGCGATGGTCTCGAGCTTCCCCGCGGCGAGGAGCTGCTGGAGCATGCGGTCGATCCGGTATGGGCGCTCGCCCACCTCCTCGAAGACGAGAATCGCACCCTCGGTTTCGATCTCCCACGGCGTGCCGAGGCTGGCGACGAGGGTCGCGAGGTTGCCGCCGACGAGCGGCCCCTCGGCGCGGCCGCCGTAGCCGGCGCTGCCCGCGAGCACGACCTCGCACGGCTCGCTGCGCGTGAGCAGCGCGACCAGTGCTTCGAGCCCCGCCGGATCCATACCCTCGTCGCGCTCGAGCATGGGACCGTGAAAGCCCAGCAGGCCCGCGCAGCGGCGCTGCCAGAGCAGCAGCGTGGTCACGTCGCTGTAGCCCACCAGCGGCTTCGCGGCCGCGCGCACGCGGCGCGCGTCGAGGCGCGTCATGATGCGGTGGCTGCCATAGCCGCCACGCGCGCAGACGATGGCGTCGACGTCCGGCGCCTCGACGAGCTCCATCAGCTCCGCAGCCCGCCGCGCGTCGTCCCCGGCGAGATAGCCGTGCCGGTCGAGCAGATCGTCCCGGCGGCGCGTTGCGAATCCGGCGGCGCGCAGCGAGGCCTCTCCCGCAGCGAGACGCTCGGGATCCACGACACCGGCCGGCGCCGCGATGCCGATGGTGCCGCCCGGCGGCACGCAGCGCGGGCGCAGCACGCCCGACACAGCCCGCGTCCGAAACGCAGGCCTGCGTCCCATCAGAAGGGCTCCGGCTCGAGGGGCTCGACCAGCCTCGGGAAGCCTCCTCCGTCGCCGCCTCCGCCCGGCGGGGCATCGGAGCGCTTCGAGAGGCTCTCGAAGCGCGCGAAGCGGCCTTCGAAGCGCAGCCGGATCGCTCCCGTCGGGCCGTTGCGCTGCGTCGAGATGATCAGCTCGGCGATGCCCTCGTCCTCGCTGTCCTTGTTGTAGACCTCGTCGCGGTAGATGAAGCCGATCACGTCCGCATCCTGCTCGATGGCCCCCGACTCGCGGAGGTCGGCCAGCATCGGCCGCTTGTCGGCCCGCGCCTCGGGCCCGCGGTTGAGCTGCGAGAGCGTGAGCACGGGGATGTCGAGCTCCTTGGCGAGACCCTTCAGCCCCCGGCTGATCTCCGAGATCTCCTGCTCGCGGCGCTCCACCTGACCGTCGCAGTGCGCGAGCTGCAGGTAATCGATCACCACCAGGTCGAGGCCTCGCTCGGCCTTCAGACGCCGCGACTTGGCCTTGATCTCGAGCAGCGTCGCCGCCGAGCCATCGTCGATCCAGATGTGGGCGTTCGCGAGGCGCCCCGCGGCGTTGACGAGACGCGTGTGGTCGCTCTGTGCGATGAAGCCGCGGCGGAAGGCCGAGGAGTCGATCCTCGCCTCGGCGGCGAGCAGCCGCAGCACCAGCGAGCGGGTGGTCATCTCGAGCGAGAAGATCGCGACCTTCTTGGCGTGGTCCACGGCCGCGTTTCGCGCGATGTTGAGGGCGAGGGCGGTCTTCCCCATGCTGGGGCGCGCCGCGATGATGATGAGCTCACCCGGCTGCAGGCCGCCGGTCATCTCGTCGAGGTCGGCGTAGCCCGTCGGCAGCCCCGTGAGCTCGCCCCCCCGGCTCATCAAGACCTCGACGTAGTCGAAGGTATCCTGCATCTCGTCGTGCAGGCTGCGGAAGCTGGGGCGGCTCGTGGCCTGGGTGATCTCGAAGATGCGCGACTCGGCCGCATCGAGCAGGTAGCTCGCCTGCTCGGAGCCGTCGTAGCCGAGCTCGACGATCTCGGTGGCGACGGAGATGAGCCGTCGCTTGACGGCCTTGTCGCGAACGATCCGCGCGTGGTGCAGCACGTTCGCGGCCGTCGGCTCGTAGTCGACGAGCTCGGCCAGCGCCACCGCACCTCCGACGGCGTCGAGCAGCTTCTTGTCGCTGAGGTGGTCCGAGAGCGTGTGGAGGTCGACGGGGCGGCTCGCGTCCTTGAGCGCGATCATCGCCTCGTAGAGCATGCGATGGGCCGGGTGGTAGAAGTCCTCCGGCTTGACCTCGGTGTAGACCGCGTGAACCGCGTCGTTCTCGAGCAGGATCGCCGAGAGCACGGCCTTCTCGGCCTCGAGATTCTGCGGCGGAACCCGGCTGCGTGCACCCGGCGGCAATCCGCCGTCGGATCCGCCGCCGGCTCCCTCTCCCCGCAGCCCGCGCATCGAACGAGCCACCGCTCCCCCCGGATTGGTGTCCCTGTATATCACGTGCGGATCACTCCGCGGCGATGACCTTCACCTTCAGCTTCGCAATCACGTCCCGGTGCAGGCGAATGCCCACCTCGTGCTCGCCGAGCTCCTTGATGGGCTCGTCGAGCTGGATCTTGCGCCGGTCGACCTCGTGGCCCTTCGCGGCGAGCAGCTCGGCGATCTGGATCGCCGTCACCGATCCGAAGAGCCGCCCCTCCTCGCCCGCCTGAGCCGTGATCTCGAGCACGACCTGCTGCAGCCGATCTCGCGCGGCGTCGAGCTGCTTGCGCTCGCGCGCCACCTGCTCGGCCACGACGCGCTTGTGGTGCTCGAGCTCTCGCAGCTTCCCCTCGCTGGCGAGGATCGCCTTGCCCTGGGGGAGAAGGAAGTTGAAGGCGTAGCCCGGCTTCACGGACACGACCGAACCGGCGTCGCCGAGGCTCGTCACGTCCTCTCGCAGGATGACCTTGACCTGGTCCATCTAGATCCCCGACGACGCGAACGGAATGAGAGCGAGCTGGCGCGAGCGCTTGACTCCCAGCGTCACGGCGCGCTGGTGACGCGCGCAATTGCCGGAGATGCGGCGCGGAATCAGCTTGCCCGTCTCGCTCACGAAGAACTTGAGCGCCTTCGGATCCTTGTACTCGATCGGAATGGTCGTGTCGGCGCAGAAGCGGCAGATCTTGCGCCGGTTGAACATCTTCTTGGCTTGCTTGCGCGCCTTCTTGCGCGCCTTGGCGCGCAGCCGGGCCTTCGGCCCCATGGGCCCGCGCTCCTCACGGTCGCGATAGCCCCCGCCGAAGCCACCGCGGTCGCCACCGAAGCCGCCGCGGTCGAAGCCGCCGCGGTCGTCTCCGCCGAAGCCGCCGCGATCGCGATCCCCACCCCCGGGAAAGTTTCCTTCGCCCATGGCCTACTCCTCGTCCTCGTCTTCGTTCTCGTCCTCGTCGACCTCATCCTCGTCGGCCGCCACCGGAACGCGCGCCGCACGGGCCTCGCGGTCCGCAGCCTCGCGCGCGCGCTCCTCCTCGGCCTCGCGGGCCGCGCGCTCGGCGGCCCGCTGCTTGCGGAGCTTCTCCTGCTCCGCGGCCTCGGTCTTGCGGGCCTCGATGTCGATCACCTCTGCGGAGACCTGCACGGTGAGAAAGCGAAGCACCGACTCCTCGAGGCGGAGCAGGCGTTCGATCTCCTTCACCGCGCGACCGTCGTCGAGGTAGGTGAGCGTGAGGTAGTGGCCCTTCTGGAACTTCTGGATCTCGTAGGCGAGCTTGCGCTTGCCCACGTCGTCCAGCATGAGCCGGACGGAGCCCTGCTTCTCCAGCGACGCGTCGAGCTTCTGGCAGAGGGCCTCGCGGCCCTCGTCCGAGATCTCGGGCTGGACGATGAAAGTCGTCTCGTATTCCCGCAATGTTCCTCCTCCTGGACTGGCGCCGCAGCGCCGGAGCTCCCGATGAGTCGCCCGGGCCGGCGGGCCCGGCAGGGGCGTACGGGAGCTG